>NZ_VOZY01000005.1:0-265172 GCF_013419525.1 Acinetobacter sp. YH12076
CGCGACTCATGAGTGCTCGGTTATATGCGGGCCAATTGGTTGTGCGGTAGATTTTGTGTGTAGGCTTCTTCATTTGAAAATTATATCGCTGAAAAAGCCTTTACAGATAGGTTTGTGCAACAAAGCCGATGCAAAGTAGAAAAAGGGTGAGCGAACTCACCCTACATATTTCATTTATATTTTATCAGGCACACCAAACAGCTCCTTAAACGCCTGATCAGGGCGTGGCTGCTTCATAAAACTTTCACCGACCAAGAATGCATGAATATCATGTTCTTGCATCATCGCGACATCAGCAGGTGTTGCAATACCGCTTTCTGTCACAAGTAGGCGAGAAGGTTCAAGTAACTTCTTCAAACGTAATGATGTATTGAGGTCAACATCAAAGGTTTTTAAATTACGGTTATTGACGCCTAGTAGACAGTTGTCAGAAAGACGCATTGCACGCTCAAGTTCTTCTTCGTCATGTACTTCAACCAATACGTCGAGATTGTGCTCAAAAGCAGTTTTCGACATTTCTTCGAGTTGTTGATCAGACAAACAAGCCACGATTAATAAAATACAGTCCGCATGTAAAGCACGTGCTTCAATCACACCATAAGGGTCAATTAAAAAATCTTTACGTAGCGCAGGTAAGTCACAGTTCGTACGTGCAATCTGAATGTTTTCATCGGCACCTTGGAAAAAATCTACATCGGTGAGAACAGACAAACATGCCGCACCAGCATCTTGATATTGCTGCGCAATTTCAGCAGGGTTAAAGTTTTCACGAATGATGCCTTTCGATGGTGATGCTTTTTTAATTTCAGCAATCACCCCCGGACGTTTAGAGCCGAGGTTTTGTGCAAAACCTCGAATGGGTGTAGCTGCTTGAGCTAGCTCTTCGACATCTTTATAGCTATGTTGTTTAAGACGGGCTGCAAATTCTTCTTTTTTACGTTCAACAATTTTACCCAAAATTGTATTGGCGATATCTACCATGATCTGTGTCCTAATCTTAAGCTTCGTATTCTTTTAAAGTTTTCGTAAATTCAGACAAAATGCCCATTTTTTCTAAGGCTTGACCGCCATAGATAATGTCATGTGCTAATGCAACACCTTGTTTATAGCTTTTGGTTAAGCCTGAAACATAAATGCCTGCGCCTGCATTTAGGGCAATCATATTCGCGGCTTTATCACCGAGTGCAGATTTATTTTTACCTAAAGCATCTTTGATCAATTTTAGACTTTCAGCAGCACTATCTACAGATAGACCCGTTAAGGTTTGCGACTCGATATCTACAGCTTCCGGCTGAATTTCCCATTCAGTGACTTCGCCATCCTTGAGTTCAGCAACATAAGTACTTGATGCAAGGCTAATTTCATCTAAACCGTCTTTTGAATGCACCACCAAGACATGTTCTGCACCGAGTTGTTTTAAAACTTCAGCCATAGGACGACATAATTCTGTAGAGAAAACACCAATCACAAAACGTTTTACGCCGGCCGGATTCGTAAGCGGGCCAAGTAGGTTGAAAATACTACGGAAGCCCAATTCTTTACGTGGACCAGCAGCATATTTCATGGCTTTATGATGATTAGGTGCAAAGAGGAAACCCACGCCCATTTCACGAATACAGCGTTCAGTTTGCTGCATGTTCAGGTCAAGGTTGATTCCTGCTTGTTCTAAAAGATCAGAAGAGCCTGATTTTGATGAAACACCACGACCACCATGTTTAGCAATAGTTGCACCTGCTGCTGCAATAACAAAACTAGACGCAGTAGAGACGTTAAATAAGTTTTGACCATCACCACCCGTGCCAACGATATCTACCAAATGTGGCAGATCACTGACATCAATTTTGATCGCAAATTCACGCATTACACGTGCTGCGGCAGTGATTTCATCAATACTTTCACCTTTTTGGCGTAAGCCCATCATGAGTGCGCCAATTTGAGCATCGGTCGCTTCACCTTGCATGATGGTACGCATCACTTCTTCCATTTGAGGTTGAGTGAGTTCAATATTTTTCGTGATGTTATTTAAAGCTTGTTGAATATTCATAATATTTTTTGCACTCGATTATGCGTAAATTTCTAAGAAGTTTTTAAAGATTTGATGGCCATGTTCACTAAGAATTGATTCAGGGTGAAACTGCACGCCTTCGACAGGCAATGTCTTATGTTTAACGCCCATGATTTCTTCCATCGTGCCATCTCCTTCATTGGTCCAACAGGTCACTTCTAAACATTCTGGCAAAGTCGCTTGATCAATCACCAAAGAGTGATAGCGAGTAGCGGCAAAAGGAGAAGGGAGGTTGCTGAAAATGCCTTGATCGCTGTGATACATGTCAGATAAACGTCCGTGCATCACTTTTTTAGCGCGAATAATATCGCCGCCAAAAGCTTGTCCTATGGCTTGGTGGCCTAAACACACACCCAGTAAGGGAATTTTTCCCGCAAAGTGTTGAATCGCAGGAATTGAAATACCTGCTTCACTTGGCGAACAAGGGCCAGGACCAATGACTAAATACTTCGGTTGCCATCGCTCGATATCTTCTAAAGTCACGGCATCGTTACGTACAACTTTTACTTCCTGATTTAACTCGCCAAAATATTGGACGATGTTGTAGGTAAAAGAGTCATAATTGTCGATCATCAAAAGCATGAGCGTATTAACCTTTGAAATTTATGCACTTAACTGTGCTTTGAATAGTCCGAAATGATTCTAAATAGTTGTATATTGACCCAAATATCGTGTGGATATTTTTAATAGAAAAATAGTGAAATATTTAGAATGCAGCCAATCATAGCAAATATTATTCAATTTCTGCTGAACAATTTCGCCAAAGTTCATTGCAACTGAAATCATTTCAATAAATTTTCGACTTATAAATTTAGGATTTAATTTGAACAAGACATTAGGCTGAATTTAAGTGGGTAAAATATGTTCAATTGATATTTTAAAAAGATCTGCTTGATGTCGTTAAAAATAGCAATTCAGGCTCTAGATGGAAAAATTTGAACCGTTTTGAAGCAAAATCACCAAAATGGAGCACAATTAATGTAAAGGTAAATTGATTAAAATTAAAACAAAATGATTAAATTAACGTCGAAAAATGGGTACTTTACGGGCTCAAAAAATCTAAATATCGATTATGAATATAGTGATTACGCTGATTTTTTCCATCTATAACTAGCTAAACCATTAGTTTCTCTCGTATTTAAATTCGATCTTAAAGCTTTGATAAAATCTCAATGATTTTATCGTTGAAAGCGATTAATCATTTTGGTTCATACTAGTGCAAAACCAAGTTGCACTATTTTGATACACCTGCGAGAAGTTTTTAAACAAAAGTGATGAAGAGTGGCTGAATATGGTGCATTTACTGTTACACACAGTATAATAGTCGAAAAGCAAGGAGTTAAAATCTTCTATTCTGATAAGGAATTCAATATTTTAGCTTGGCTTTTAAAAGTTGGTACGGTAATTGCTTAATAACTACCAACTACTAACACGCACTTCAGTGTGCACAAAAAAATCATCGGAGCAAAATGAGCATGGCGAACAAGGTCCTTCAACTCATCCAAGAAAGTGGCGCAAAATGGGTCGATTTTCGCTTTACTGATACTAAGGGTAAAGAACAACATGTAACTTACCCAGCAGATTCAATCGACGAAGATACGTTTGAAGATGGCAAAATGTTTGATGGTTCTTCAATTGCTGGTTGGAAAGGCATTGAAGCATCTGACATGATCTTACGTCCAGATGCAGAAACTTGTTTTATCGACCCGTTCTTTGCAGAAGCTACAGTTGTTGTGACTTGTGATGTTATCGAACCTTCAACCGGTCAAGGTTATGAACGTGACCCACGCTCTATTGCTCGCCGTGCGGAAGAATACCTAAAATCAACTGGTATCGGTGATACTGCTTATTTTGGTCCAGAACCAGAATTCTTCGTATTTGACGAAGTAAAATGGGACATCGATATGTCTGGCGCGCGCCACACATTAATCGCTGAAGAAGCTGCTTGGTCTACTGGTAAAGATTACGAAGCGGGTAACTCTGGTCACCGTCCACGTGTGAAAGGTGGTTACTTCCCAGTTCCTCCTGTAGATTCTTCACAAGATATGCGTGCAGATATGTGTGCAAAAATCGAAGATATCATGGGCCCAGGTCGTGTAGAAGTACATCACCATGAAGTTGCATCTTGCCAGCTTGAAATCGGTGTAAGCTTCAACACTATGGTTCGTAAAGCGGACGAAGTTCAACAGTTCAAATATGCTGTTTGGAACGTTGCTCACCAATATGCTAAAACTGCTACGTTTATGCCTAAACCAATGGTTGGCGATAACGGTTCAGGTATGCACGTTCACATGTCAATCTCTAAAGACGGCAAGAATTTGTTTGCTGGTGATGAATACGCTGGTCTTTCAGAAATGGCGTTGTACTTCATCGGTGGTATTATCAAGCATGCTCGTTCATTGAACGCAATTACAAACCCATCAACTAACTCGTACAAACGTTTAGTTCCACATTTCGAAGCGCCGATTATGCTTGCTTACTCAGCACGTAACCGTTCAGCTTCTATCCGTATTCCTTATGTTTCTAGCCCTAAAGGCAAACGTATCGAAGCACGTTTCCCAGATCCAATGATGAACCCGTACTTAGGTTTCGCTGCACTTCTTATGGCTGGTCTTGACGGTATTCAAAACAAGATCCACCCAGGTGAAGCTGCTGACAAGAACTTGTACGACCTTCCTCCTGAAGAAGAAGCTAAAATCCCTACAGTGGCTCATAGCTTAGATATGGCGCTTGAAGCTCTTGCAGCTGACCATGATTACCTTCTTAAAGGTGGCGTGTTCACTAAAGAAATGCTTGATGCCTACATCGAACTTAAAACTGAAGAAGTTCGTCGTCTTAACACGACAACTCACCCAGTTGAATTCGACATGTACTACAGCTTGTAATTCTGTACAGAATTGCACTGTAAAAAGACCCGCCTTGTGCGGGTTTTTTTATGAGATGGGTTAAGATAAAGCAAAGAGTTGAATGAATATCTAAACATGGCAAAACCACGTAAAAAACATACCGGTTTTTTCCCTTGGATTGATCCAGCGGATCAAGCAAAGGGATTTAAACTCAACTTCTCAGAAGTGACTTATTTGGAAGTGGGACGGACCGTTGAAGGCTATAAACAGGCTCAATTTGTCGAACTGAAAAACCCAGAGCTGGCTTTAGAATTTGATTATCCTGAAAGTTTTTATATTACGACCGAAGGGTTGGTTTTAATAAAAACACCGCAAGGCAAGTTTGAAGCCATTGCCAAGACAGATAACTTTTAATTTAAAACGAAAATATTGAATTGAAAAAAATGACCTACAACGTCGCAGGTCATTTTTTTATTGAATATCTAGAAATTTGCCAATCGTCATTACAAACCATGCTGTTTTAAATTGTCGATTTCATAAGGCGCATCTTCGGCGGGGTAGCGTAAGTTTTCTAATCCTTTTGTTTTGGCAATGGACCAAATTACACTTTCACCCGCAGGGATGTTTTGGCTGTGCTGCGTATATAAGGGATCTTGCAGGGCGTCTGCTGCTGAAAAGCAGTAATGACATCCTTTAAAAATGCGGCATTAATAGCATTCACATGTAAAAGTAAAACATGCTGTGGCGAACGATTTATGGTGAGCTGGGCAAGTTGGTCATAATAATCTGCTCGGTGAAGCAGGTGAGCAATATATGCTTGTTTCAGACGTTCTAATTTGTCCTGATCTTGCTGTTTGGAATAGTCGAGATATTTTCGGTTATAAAACCAATCACTGGCATCGATACTCATACCGCCAATGCGGTATTGATGCTGCTCTAACCACTGATAGACAGCATCACGTTTTTCAGCGCTATTACCTTCTTTTAAAAATGGATAGCGGTAAATACGTGTGTAATTCGGCAGCGTTTTTAACACTGTATCCGCATGTTCAATGCTGTGTAGATAATCGTGTACAGTGACACTTTGTTTATTCAGGTTTTGGTGCAATGCACTGTGATTGCCAATCAGATGGCCGGATTGTCCCCACGCTTGAATCAGTTGCTTGCCTTGATAATCACCAATTTTAATCAGGCTCGGAAAAACAATAGTTTTGATTTGCTGATCATGTAGATGCTTTAAAATTTGGGCATTGATTTGTTCCGCTTGTGTGTTAAACGCTGGATTTAATCCATCATCAAAACTGAGCGCAATAGATTTTGCTTGAGCCGTGATATTGGCACAAAGTAAAACGAAAAAAATAAAAACATATAGCGGCTTATATGGAAACATTATGCTTTGTAATTTAGTGGTTATCCACGACATCATACTGTGTATGTGAGGTTTGTGTTGATTGCATATGTAATGAAGTACTTAAACCGTTTTGGTTTTGCTCATTTTACTGAAAACAAGCTATTGGTCATGAAAAACGATATTGAGTTGGTTACACTAATGATTCGCTATACTCAGCAAATGGTTAAAGGGAAATGAAATATGCAGCGTCAAGCATGCGAAATGCGGGATAAAAGAATGTCTCCTGAATTAAGAACATGGTTGTATGCTTCGGGTTCATTAACCCAACAATTAACAGATTTTGCCCAAGGTGTATTTAAAGTTGAGCCGAGTATTGAGCAATTTCAACGTATGACGCTTCAAGATGCACGGTGGCTACAAATGCCAATACAGCACACAGCTTGGGTGCGTGAAAGTTATTTATATGGCTGTGAAGCTGAGCCGTGGGTCAAGGCAAAAAGTATATTTCCAATCCTTAGCATACAAGGACGTGCGCGGATTTTTCAGCATATTGGTAAAAAACCCATCGGACATTTTTTATTTCGGCGTACCAATCCGAAGTGTGAGCGGCGTGTACTGTGGCTAGACGATGGTTGGACACGTCAGAGCTGTTATACTTGGCATGGTTGTAAATTTATAGTTCAGGAAACTTTTTTAGCGAGTTTTGAGCAATATTTGCAGAAATAACATTACCAGATGAAGGACAGTCATGGCCGTGGTGCAACAGATTACTTGGCAGCAGCGTTTAGAAGCTTATTACTATTTATGTCGCTTCGATAAGCCAATTGGCACGGAACTGGTTTTTTGGCCAACCATGTGGGCACTGTGGATTGCCAATCAAGGAACACCGCAATTCAGTATTTTGATTCCCATGATTTTGGGCACGATATTTATGCGTGCAGCAGGTTGTGCGATTAATGACTTTGCTGACCGTAAAGTCGATGGTGCTGTGGAAAGAACCAAACATCGTCCTTTAGCGACAGGCGTAATTAGTGCTAAAGAAGCCATATATGTGTTCTTGATCTTGGTGCTTGCTAGCGCATGTATGTTGTTCTTTTTACCGATAGAAACTTTTTATTGGTCCTTTGGTGCATTGTTTTTAGCGTTCATTTATCCCTTTATGAAACGCTACACGCATTTGCCACAAGTATTTTTAGGCGCGGCATTTTCATGGTCGATTCCTATGGCTTATACCGCTGTGGGGCAAACACCTGATTTGACTTGCTGGTTATTGTACTTTGGTAATTTGGCGTGGACCGTTGCATATGACACACAATATGCCATTACTGACCGTGAATATGATTTGAAAATTGGCGTGAAATCAACTGCGATTTTATTTGGTAAATACGATATTGAAATCATTTCTTTATTACAGGCGCTAAGCATTGTACTGATTGGTTCTGCGTTGTATTTAGAAGATCTCTTGATGCCATTTGGTTTAGTTGCAATGTTGGCTGTGGCTGCCGATTTTATTTACCAATGGACTAAAACTAAAGATCGTGATCCGCAGTTATGTTTTTGGGCGTTTCGCCATAACCGTTGGGTAGGGTTTATGATTTTTATTGGAATTTTTATGGCATTGGCTCTTTAATGTCATTGATCTGAAACTTTTTAAAATGAACTAAAGCATCCTATTCGGGTGCTTTTTTTTATGCATTAATAAAAAGGCATGTAGTTTCATGTTTAAAGAATAATGATTAAAAAGGATATTTTATGAAACGTTCAAAAATAGCATTAGCTTTGACAGTTGCAGTTTCTATGCTGTCTTTAACCGCGTGTAATGACGATGATAATGACTCATCATCTTCGAATCAAAAATCAACATTTGTGTCTGAAGCAAATTATGCTTTCAATACAGTAGACAATACATCGTCCATTAAAGTCATGACCTATAACATGACCAATGTGCAGGGGAAAGCAGCAACAGCAACGGCTTTAGTGTTGTTTCCAAAAGCTACTCAACCTAAAGATGGTTATCGTGTTGTGGTATGGGAGCATGGAACAGTCGGAGCTGGAGATGAATGTGCGCCAAGTAAAAATGTAATTCATCCACGTTTTAAAATTCTAGCTAACACGCTTATGGCGGCAGGTTATGTAATTGTGGCACCAGACTATGAGGGTTTAGGAACCAAGGGAGTTCATCCATACCTTAATTTATCAAGTGCGGCAAATTCGGCGCTTGCTGCAGTTAAAGCGGCAAAAGAACATTATGGTAAGCAACTCAATGGTCAGTGGATGTCGATTGGTCAATCGCAAGGTGGTCATGCATCCTTAGGGACGGCGGAATTTGCGAATACCGATACTAACTATAAAGGTGCAGTAGCAGCCGCACCTGCGTCGAGTTTAGGCACGATTATTAAGATTTATTTAGATCCAAAACTAAATGTAGATGCAAATGGTCAACCTAAAGCCCATGGATTGAATAGATTGGATGAACAGTTGGCACAAGTGAGATATGCACTTGGTATGGGGCAGCTTTCGGAGGTTCAAGCACAAGTGTTAATTGATCAAATTGCAGATGGTTATGCTGAGCTTTTGGCATATGCTGCATTGACCAGTTCGGGTATTAAAGCCTATGAGCCAAATTATGATTTAAAAAATATTTTTACTGCTGATGCTGGTGTTATTGCAGAAAAAGCCTATGGACGTACAGGGGATGACGGTGCATGTTTAAGTTATGCTGATCCAAATGGCGCAAATGGTTTGCAAGAACAGTTTAAAGCAGCTGTGATTGAATTCTTAAAGGATCCAACGCATACGGTTTCACAGTATGGAATTGATTTGAATAAAATCGATACCGATCCTGTTGTTCAGAAATTTTTAAATGATAATCAACCAGCGACAAATGCAAGCGCTGATAAAGTGATTAAAGCACCTGTTTATATTATTCAAGGTGCAAATGATAAGGCCGTTATTCCTGTGGTTACGCAAGCGCTATTTGCAAATATGAAAACGCAAGCGACGAAGTATTTCCCAGATGCAAATTATGCTGAAGGTTATCAATTAGACGTTGTGCCAAATGCAAGTCATACACAGGCAATTATCTGTAGAAATGCGCAAGCGGTCGAATTTATTCAAGCTAAAATGTCTGCAGGTACAGGTATTGTCTTAACCAATGAGCAAAAAGATGCAAGCCAAAGCCCACATTGTAAGGGGGGAGCTGCTTCAAGCTAAGTTTTTTCAATAATAAAAAAAGGAGCATGTCTCCTTTTTTTGCATATTGGATTATTAATCATTCAATCCGTGAAAATGAGGGGGTACAGTTAGTTCGAGCAAAGAATGTTATGAAGACTTGAGCGAATTTTGTTTTTTGCTATATTGGGCGTCGAATTATTTATGTAAATGAAAGAATAGTTATGTCTGAAGTAAAGCCAAAACCCAATACCAAAAAGATGATCATTTTGATGGCACTTGGGCTATTGATTCCTATATTTTTGGTTAGTATGGCTTTTCTTGCAGTCAATAGTGATGCCAAAAACCAAGAAAAATATAAGCAACAACAAGCTGAAATGATTGAGCGTATTAAAGCAAAAGAAGCACAAGATGAGGCTTTGGCTGCTGAGGCTGACCAAGCAGTATCAGAAGTGCTGGCAGCTCAAGAGTCAAATGCTCAATAAAATTCTGCTTACGTTATGGATGTGAATGCAATGCGCATTCACTCAATGTTCGATTGTACTTTACGTATTTAACAACTATTTATTTACATCATGCCTGAGTGTGTGAACTGTTGGAATACTGGTATAGCGGATTACACAGTAGCCAGCTTCTTCAAGCATTGCATCACGTTCAGCATCTTCTTGCTCTTTGCCTATATGACTGGGGTCATCCAGTTCGATAATCACAAGCACCTCATAAGTTTGGTCAAGTATGACAAAATCAGTGACTTTTCGATTAAATCTATTTCTGATTTTATAATTTTGATTGGTGATCAGTGCACTAAAAGCCACTTGGGCTAAAATGTGGTAGTTCGGAAATGCTTCATTTAAACGATGAAACATCTTACTTTCAAAGGCAGTGATTACACGACGTGGGAAATACTTTTGTCTGCTTCTAAACAGTCTGGGAAAGACTAAGCAGACAAGGGCAAAAGTTGCCAAGCAACCAATAATAAAAAATGTAAACTGACTGAGATTTGGCACGAAATAAACTACATATATGAAAAAAGCCCACGTCATGATGCGTGGGCTTTTTAGAATTTGGCTCTCCAACCTGGGCTCGAACCAGGGACCTGCGGATTAACAGTCCGTCGCTCTACCGACTGAGCTATTGGAGAATCTGCACGCATTCTATGGGGCAAATGCAGTGAGGTCAAGTCAGAATTGCAAAAAATAAGGAAATTTAGGCTGAATGTATTAAATATAAACACCTTTAATATAAAGCGTTTTTAAAACTTAAGCTCTGACTATTCTTTCTAATGTGGTCGGAGAGCTAAGTGATTAGCTTAGGTCATAGAGCAAGTTATACTTATCTTAAAACAAAAGTCAGAGCATAAAAAAAGCCCACGACATAATGCGTGGGCTTTTAGAATTTGGCTCTCCAACCTGGGCTCGAACCAGGGACCTGCGGATTAACAGTCCGTCGCTCTACCGACTGAGCTATTGGAGAATCTGAAGTGGATTCTAAAGATGTATGGGAGGGTGGTCAAGCCTGATTTAAATAAAATACTTAAAAATCAAATTAAGTGTTTTAAAAATAGCCGAATCAGACAACTTGGTACATATACGGATACTTTTTAGGAAAGCAAAAACAAAAAAGTAGGTATGCTTTGTTAAATATCAGGCAATAAAAAACCCACTTCGCAATGAGTGGGCTTTTTAGAATCTGGCTCTTCCACCTGGGCTCGAACCAGGGACCTGCGGATTAACAGTCCGTCGCTCTACCGACTGAGCTATGGAAGAATAGATGGCTCTCCAACCTGGGCTCGAACCAGGGACCTGCGGATTAACAGTCCGTCGCTCTACCGACTGAGCTATTGGAGAATCTGATGCGCATTTTAGGGATGAAAGCTAAAGCGGTCAAGCAGATTTGATGAAATGACTATTTGAATGTTTTTTTATTGTTCAAGTCTAGAAATTTTTTCTTAAATAGCGGTTATTTTTGAAGTTTTTTATATCATCTAGGTTGCTGATTTGCTTTATCGTCAAATTTTGTAGATTTAAATTTTTAAGCGTAGTTATGCGTTTCTCTTGATCTAAAGGAATTATAATTTGGAATAATAAATATATTTCTAAAATTTGATGGTTTGCGAAGGTATCTAAATGAAATTTAGAAAAAGACATAACAGGTTTAATGGTGTTTTGGAGTAGATTAAAAAGATTTTGATTGTGTTTGAATACAATCCTTAATAAATATTCATTACCGACAGGTAATAGTTTGTAGTGACTTTTTGTGTTGTTAATGGATATGCTTTCTATTTGATCATAGTTAAACTGAATTTTCATTATATAAAGTTGAATTATACAATGACTTTCGAAAAATCTAATTTGTGGCAGTCCATTTTTGATGATAAGTAAAATTAAGACGAATTCCATAATTGATAATCTAGTCAATATTAGTGCTGAATTAAAGCTATATTTAATAGATTCTTGAACATAAGAGTAACTCACATATTGGATTATAGTGATAAAGATAAACATTACTAATATTTTGGTATATTTTGCTTTTAAGATTAGTAATGGTTCTTGATTCATTCTTTTGTATAGTATTGATTGTTGTGGCAGTATGATATTTAAAGCATAAAAAATCACCCTAAAAGGGTGATTTTTTTGACTTTTGGATAAGTTTTAAAACTTATTTTTCAACGCCAGCAGCTTGACCTGCATATTTAGCGTTTGCATAGTCCCAGTTCACTAGGCTTTCTAAGAAAGTAGAGATGTATTTAGGACGAGCGTTACGGAAGTCGATGTAGTAAGCATGTTCCCAAACGTCGATAGTCAACACTGCAACTTTACCGTGAGCAAGTGGAGTGTCAGCATTTGAAGTTTTAAGGATAGAAAGGTTACCGTTTACTTCGTCAGCAACTAACCAAGCCCAACCTGAACCGAACTGAGTTGCAGCAGCATTTGCAAATTCTTCAGCGAATTTTTCGTAAGAACCGAAAGCTTCGTCGATTTTAGCTGCTAAAGCGCCAGTAGCTTTACCGCCACCGTTTTTAGCCATACAGTTCCAGTAGAATGTGTGGTTCCATACTTGAGCTGCATTGTTGAAGATACCAGCTTTAGAAGCATCGCCTTTAACAGCAGTGATGATTTCTTCTAAAGTTTTGCCAGCAAGGTCAGTACCTTCAATTGCTTTGTTTAGGTTAACCACATAAGTATTGTGGTGTTTGTCGTGATGGTATTCTAAAGTTTCTTTGCTGATATGAGGAGCAAGATCTTCGTAACCGTAAGGTAACGCTGGTAAAGTAATCGTTGTCATGTTTTCAATTCCTTGCATTTTGCTGGGTTTTGACATTAAGTGCCGTTATTGTAATAGATTCTTGCAGTAAAATGCGCATTGCTTATAAATAACAATACAGAATAAAGCCTGAAAATATACGTATAAGGACTGAGCCAAAGACCAGGACGATTTAAATTAAATCGGGTTGTTTAATTCGAAATAACTATACTCAATATTGAACTGTTCTGAAATAGCTTTTGCGAGTCGTTGTACACCATATCTTTCAGTTGCATGATGTCCGCAGGCATAATAATGCACATTTAATTCTTCAGCTTCATAAAAAGTACGTTCACTCACTTCACCTGAAATGTATGCATCACAATCTAATGCAGCGGCTTTGCCAATAAAGTCTTGTGCGCCACCCGTACACAAACCAATTTTTTGAATCGATGATTTATCTGCCGGCAGGTGAATGACATCAAATCCTAATTTTTCAGAAACGAAGTCTTTAAACGCCGCTGGAGTCATTGCTTGTTTTAAATAACCAACATTACCAATAGGATTGCGCTCAGTAGGATCTAAGGCTTCAATATTCTCTAATTCGAGCAAATCTGCTATCGCTGCATTATTACCTAAAGTAGGGTGACTATCTAAAGGTAAGTGATAACCTACGAGTGAAATATCTTTTTTGATCAGGGTTTTGATGCGTTTGCCGCGCATACCAGTAATTGGGTAAGCTTCACCTTTCCAAAAATAACCATGATGTACCAATAGCAAATCAGCATTTGCTGCGATTGCGGCTTCAATCGCTGTTTGAGATGCGGTAACTGCACATAAAATTTTATGCACTTCTGCTGAGCCTTCAATTTGCAAGCCGTTGGGAGCATAGTCCTTAAATTCATGTGCTTTGAGTGTGCTGTCACACCACTGAATAATTTCACTTAACTGAGCCATATACTGTCCAAAATCTCAAAGAGATGCATCAAAATTTACGATTGTTTAAATTGTAACTAAAGAATCACAAATCTCTGTGTTTATTTTTAAGTTTGTTGAAAATATTACATTACAATACGATATAAATTATTTAGCCATCAATGAATTATAAAATTTAGAGGATATAGACGTGCGTCGGACCTTTACATGGTTACCTTGGGTATTATTAATACTTGTGATCATCGGTTTCTTTACATGGCAACAGGTTCAAAAACCTAAAGCACCCATTGCCCCAGATGGGGTTAAAATGCCTGCAGAAAAGGTTGAGCCCCTCATTGATACATCGCGTACAGGCGGTGTAGTTTCGTATAGTGCTGCGGTAAAAGTTGCTGCTCCAGCGGTTGTCAATATTTTCACTACGCAAAAAGTGAAACAATTGGATCATCCTTTATTAAATGATCCGGTTTACCGTGAGTTTTTTGGTAATCAACTTCCAGATCAAACTAATCAAAACGAAAATAGTTTAGGTTCAGGTGTGATTGTTCGTCCAGATGGCTATATTTTGACGAATAACCACGTGATCGCACAGGCCGATCAGATCGTTGTGGCTTTACATGATGGTCGTCGTGCTGAAGCGAAAGTTGTGGGTACAGACCCAGATACAGACCTAGCTGTGATTAAGATTGAAATGAGTCAATTACCGGTTTTGCCATTTAAGCTAAGTGGCAATGAAGTCGGTGATGTCGTCCTAGCGATTGGTAACCCTTTTGGCGTGGGTCAGACGGTTACGCAAGGGATTATCTCAGCTACAGGTCGTTCAGATTTGGGAATCAACACTTACGAAGACTTTATTCAAACAGATGCGGCGATCAACCCCGGCAACTCTGGTGGTGCTTTAATTGATGTTGCAGGGAACTTAATTGGTGTAAATACCGCGATCTTCTCGCAGTCAGGTGGCTCTTTGGGGATTGGTTTTGCCATTCCTGCAAAAGTGTGCCAACAAGTGCTGAACGCTATTTTAAAAGATGGGCGAGTGGTACGTGGTTGGTTAGGTATTAGTTTACTTCCAATTAAACAAGAAAATATTTTAGATCCACGGGTGAATGGCGTGATTGTCGCAGATGTCATTCGCAATGGACCTGCAGCACAAGCAGGTTTAAAACGTGGTGATAAAATCATGAAAGTGAATAATGAGCTAATTACCTCGACCTCACATTTAATCAATTACGTTGCACAGCAAGCGCCATTGAGCACTATGCAAATTGATATTGAGCGAGATGGTAAGGCGATGACATTGCCGGTACAAGTAGGAGAGCGTAAACCGCAAACTCAAAACAGTGACTCGCAATATATTCCATTACCCCGCTAGCATAGAAAATCCCTCTTCATGAGGGATTTTTTTTGAATTCTTTTTTGCATAACGCTTTGACGTGCATCGTTTGCGCCAAACAATGTGCTTTAAAATTGAAATATTAATTACAAAAAAGCATTGCACGCTTTGCTGAATTTTGCTTAATGTACAAGCAATAATAATTAGATAAGCGTATAAGAATATGAGCTTTTTACCCGCTGAACATGCCAAAGTTTTATCCAGTCAAGCCAATTTAGATATCGCCTTATATAAGACACGTTTGGCTTTGCTGATTGAGGAAAATGCCAAACAGGGGAATACCGCCGTATTTACGGTTTTACCCAAGCATTTAGCTTTAGAAGAGATTCGAAGTTTATCTGCTGAGCTTACAGAATTGGGATATCAAGTTCGATTTGAAGTGAATGAATTCTTCTATAATTTTAATGTCTACTGGATTTGATTCGGGATTCACTGCATTTAAGGTCCTAAGTTAAAAACAAGATGAAACCCTTTAGAAAACCACGATAATCGTAGTTTTCTAAAGCCGTTTTATAACGCAGTAACTTATTTAGGTTTTTGATAGTCATTAATGACTTCAAGTGCCGCACGAAAGGCTTCTTGAGTCGCCGGTGCGCCACAATATGGCAAACTATGAAGTAACACTTCCTGAATTTCTTCTACAGTCGCCCCATTATTTAAAGCACCTCGGACATGACCCTTGAGTTCTGTTGGACTTTTTTGTGCAGTTAAAAATGCAATGGTAATCAGTGAGCGATATTTACGGGGTAAAACGCCTTCACGCTGCCAAGTTGAACCCCATGCATGCTCATTAATCCAATCTTGCAAAGGTTGAGTAAATGGCACGGTATTGTCTTGAGCACGTTTAACGAAACTTTCACCCATAACTTCAGTACGAACTTTTAAGCCATTTTCATAATCTTGTTGTGACATGTAGCAAACCCTCTGTGATGTAATTTTGCAGTACAGCCTATACCTTTGACTCTGCGATACCATTGGCTGATGGTCGTATAAAAAAGCAATCCCATTGTTTAAGAGTGGAATGGCTTTTATTTTGAGAAAAATAAAGCTTAAAAGCGATGCAGAAGCTGATTAATAACGCAGGAAGGCTTCTGGTTCATCATCGGTGTGTTGTTGCTTTTTCACTTCTGGTGTAACGGTTAAATGTGGATTGGATAACTCAAGTTCGTGGATGAGCTGCATGTCAAATACATCTGTTAGCATGCTGTCATAACGTTGAATGTTGTAAGTGCTGAGCTGTTCAGCTTCAGAGGCTGTAATGAATTTTTGTGCAATTGCATCGGCTATATGTGCTTCAAAAGTTAAACCTTTAAATTGGCCTTTAGATTCAGCTTTTTTAAATTGGTTCCACAGCGGTTCAATTTTCAACAATTGTAAAAAGGCATTTTCCATACGACCAGAAACTTCATCTGCTGCAGTGCTGTAATACACGTGCTTTTTCAGTTCTTGGCGGAAAGTATTGTCTAGCATCATTTGAGTGGCAACTTCACGTTTTAAACGGTCTGTCGGTTTAGCAACAACTCGTCCCAACGGAAAGCAGATGATTTTTACTACGCTTGCTGCCAGCCGCATTGGGAAGTTGTCAAATAAGCCCTGGAAAGCTTCTTCAACATTGTACAAAGCTTTATCTAATGCAAGTTGCGCATGTAATTGTTCAGCTTCACTTCTTTGACCTTGTTCATAATATTTAAGAATAGCCGTTGCTATAAATAAATAAGAGTGAATGTCTGCAAGTCGGCCCGAAAGCATTTCTTTACGTTTAATATCACCGGCTAATAGGCCAAGACACATATCTGCAGTCAGCGCGAAATCGGCACTGAATCGATTAATTTTTTTATAGTAGGGACGGCTAAATTCATCTGCTGAAGCTGGTGAGTCGGATGGGCCACCTGTGAACGCATAAGCAAAGGCGCGTGCAGTTCGGTTAAAGGTATAGCCTAAGTGCTTAAAGAGCATTTCATTGAATGTATTGAGTGCAGCGTTTTTATCTTCGGCTTGAAGTAATTGTAGCTCTTCAAATAAATATGGATGGCACCGCATTGAGCCTTGTCCAAAAATCATCAGAGAGCGACTTAGAATATTGGCACCTTCGACAGTAATTGACACAGGAATGGCTTGATAATTCAAAGCTAAAAAATTACGAGGTCCCATTTGCACGGCACGTCCACCGACGATGTCCATGCCATGATTCACCACTTTCCGCATGGTTTCAGTGGCATAGTATTTGGCCATTGCAGTCATTACAGCAGGTTTGCCGCCTTGGTTTAAACCACAAGTCACCAAATAGCGAAATGCTTCAAGCATATAAGCGTCTGATGCGATATCACTCGAAGCTTCTTGTACACCTTCAAAATTACCTACAGAAATTTTAAACTGCTGACGAACTTTGGCAAATGCGCCGACGTTTAAATATGCCATTTCTCCGGCTGCCGTTGACAATGCAGGGAGTGAAATACCACGACCAACCGCTAAGCATTCCATCAGCATACGCCAGCCTTTACCGGCATTTTCTATCCCACCAATGATCCAGTCTAAGGGAATAAAGACATTTTTGCCTTCAACTGTCCCATTCATAAATGGTGAGCCTGGATTATGACGAGGCCCTGTAATGACACCGTCATGACTCGCCGGTAGCAGCGCGCAGGTGATGCCGTATTCAGTTTTATTTTTATCTCCCAATAAGCCATCTGGATCGTATAACTTAAATGCCAGACCAATGACGGTGGCAATTGGTGCAAGGGTAATCCAGCGTTTGGAAAAGTTCATGTTTAAGCCGAGCACTTGTTGTCCCTCAAAAGTGCCATAACAGACGACACCTGTATCTGGAATGGCGCCTGCATCTGAGCCTGCTTCAGGGCTGGTGAGTCCAAAACATGGAATTTCTTCACCTTTTGCAAGGCCAGGGAGGTATCTGTCTTTTTGTGCTTCAGTACCATAGTGTAGAAGCAATTCCCCCGGTCCAAGAGAGTTGGGCACCATACAACTGACTGCGGCAGTCAGTGATCGGGATGCAATCTTGCTCATGACACGGCTTTGTGCAAATGAACTAAATTCACGCCCCCCATACGATTTTGGAATCACTAGTCCTAAGAAACCATTATCTTTAATGAATTGCCATGCTTCTGGTGGAAGGTCTTTATGTTTATGGTGAATATCCCACTCGTTGAGCATGGCACAAAGTTGTTCGACTTCATTATCAATGAATGATTGTTCTTCAGCGCTGAGATGAGGGTAGGGATAAGCCTCAAATTTTTTCCAATCAGGAGCGCCCATAAATAGCTCTTTTTCCCACCAACTTGTTCCTGCATCCAACGCTTCACGTTCCGTAGTACTCATACTCGGCATTGCATTTGCTAAGGTTTTATAGGCAGGTTTGGTGAGCAGATTGAGCCGCAGTGGGTCAATCAACACAACTAAACTCAAAGCAATAAGCGGGATGCCAAGTATTAATGACCATGGGGTTAAAAAGGCGAGTGCAATTGAAACAAATATCAGTGTTATTGCGCCTACAGCTCGTGAAAGTTCAAAGAAAAAAACGGCCCAAAGAGCAAAAATAAAGAGTACTGCACTGAGTATAAATAGCATTTGTTATGGCTCCAGTGACAAGGGCCAGAGCGTTATGCGTTTAAAACAGCCTACATGCGTTTAAAAATGATCTCATCTTTTGTCTTTCTGATTTTAAAGTGCATGAGACTGTCAAAATGGCATCACTCGGCTGGTGAGTATGATTGGACAATTGCGCGAATATAATGAAAGCGCAAATAAATTGTTATCAATAGATTGATTAATAAATAATCACAACACAATCCCTATCGGGCAAAAAAATGTCACATTACGTAAACTTGGATGATTCGATATATTGGATACCGTTTAAAGGAACGCACTATTTTCGAAAGATCTTATATTGGTAAATGAATTGTGCTGAGTGTGAAAGCCATAAAAAAGCCCTCAATCAATGAGGGCTTTTAATTTGCGATGTTTTAAATCTAAGAGTGATTAAGCTTCAATCGTTTGCACTGCAATTTTCTTTGCAGGATCAGTTTTACGACGTACCGCAGGCACTGGCTCACCATAGTATTGACGGTCAGCAAAGTAGCTTGAACGGACCATTGGTGCAGCCCAAATGTTTTTGAAACCAAGCTTTTGACCATGTGCTGTGTAACGATCAAACTCTTCAGGTGTAACGAAACGATCGATCGGTGCATGTTCTTTAGAGGGCTGTAAGTACTGACCAATGGTGACATAGTCAACATCGTGTGCTTTTAAGTCGTCTAATAACGCGATCACTTCTTCTTCAGTTTCACCAATACCGACCATCAAACCACATTTGGTTGGAACATCTGGGCAGTATTCTTTAAACATTTTTAATAAGTTTAGAGAGTGTTGGTAGTCAGAGCCCGGACGCATTGCTTTATACAAACGTGGCACGGTTTCAATGTTGTGGTTAAACACATCAGGTGGACACTCCGTCATAATACGAAGGGCAACATCCATACGACCACGGAAGTCAGGAACTAGAATTTCCAAAAGTGTTTTTGGACTCAAGTCACGAGCTTCTTTAATACAGTCAACAAAGTGCTGTGCGCCGCCATCAACTAGGTCATCACGGTCGACCGACGTAATTACGGCATATTTCAAACCAAGATTGGCAATGGTTTCTGCCATGTGACGTGGTTCATCTGGGTCAAGAGCATTGGGACGACCATGCGCAACGTCGCAGAATGGGCAACGACGAGTACAGATATCGCCCATAATCATAAAGGTTGCAGTACCGCCACCGAAACATTCAGGTAAGTTCGGGCAAGCCGCTTCTTCACACACGGTATGTAATTTTTGTGCGCGCAAAGTTGTTTTAATACGTTGAACTTCATCAGGGGCAGCCATTTTGACCCGAATCCAGTCAGGCTTACGAGGCGTTTCAACCGTTGGCACGACCTTCACAGGTATGCGAGCGACTTTTTCTGCGCCACGAAGTTTTACACCCTGTACAGGTTTACGGTTCTCAGACATATTCAACTTTTCCACTGTTTTTGACAAGGAGATATTCAAAAAATTAGCTCGATCATTATAGCGGACTTGAGCTTAAATAGGGGGAAAACGATATTCATATAATAAATGTGGTTATCACATAATATATGTGAGCTAAATATCCAAAAAAGTTAGGATATACGTCATAATACAGCCTAGATTAAAGAATATTTGTAAAGGAGCGTTGAATGCCACGTAAGAAAGAGGTCGTTAGTGGAACTTTCGTGAAATACGATGCGGTAGTTCTGGGTTCTGGCCCTGCGGGTGAAGGCGCTGCAATGAAACTTGCTAAATCAGGTAAGCGAGTTGCTATTGTAGATATGCGTGAACAGCTTGGTGGTAACTGTACCCATGTAGGAACAATTCCAAGTAAAGCATTACGTCAGACCGTTTCAAGCATTTTACGTTACCAACGTGACCCTATGTTCCAAAAAGTCGGTGAATGGAAACAGTTCACGATGAAACAGGTGTTACGTAATGCGCATAAAGTGATTCAACAACAAGTTGAAACGCATTCACGTTTTTATGACCGTAATAAAATTGATATTTTCCACGGCCGTGCGTATATCCAAGATCAAAACACTGTTTTGATTTTTAGCAATGAAGGTATGACGGAAACTTTAGTATTCCAGCAATTAGTGATTGCAACAGGTTCACGTCCTTACCGTCCAGCTGCTTTAGACTTTAATCATCCTCGCGTATTTGATTCAGACAAAATTTTGGATCTGGATTATTCAATCCAAAAAATCATCATTTATGGTGCAGGTGTGATTGGTTGTGAATATGCGTCTATCTTTATTGGTTTAGACCATAAAGTAGACTTGATCAATACACAGCACAAATTACTCAGCTATTTAGACGATGAAATCTCAGATGCATTGTCATATCGTTTACGTGAGCAGGGTGTACTGATTCGCCACAACGAGCAGATTGATCATCTTGAAACACATGATGATCACGTGGTTCTTCACTTGCAAAGTGGTAAGAAAATTAAAGCAGATGCGATTTTGTGGTGTAACGGCCGTTCTGGTAATACAGATGGTTTAGGCCTAGAAAATGTAGGTATTAAACCAAACAGCCGTGGTCAATTAACCGTGAATGATCAATATCAAACTGAAGTAGAGAATATCTTTGCTGCGGGTGATGTAATCGGTTGGCCATCACTTGCATCTGCTGCATATGACCAAGGTCGCTGTGCTGGTTCTAACATGAGCGGTGAAGAAGGAATTGCACCTGTAACGGATATTCCGACAGGTATTTATACAATTCCTGAAATTTCTTCGATTGGTAAAACTGAACAACAGTTAACGGAAGAAAAAATTCCGTATGAAGTGGGTCAGGCATCTTTCCGTCATTTGGCACGTGCGCAAATTACAGGTGACACCGTGGGCGAGCTTAAAATCTTGTTCCATCGTGATACTTTAGAAATTTTAGGTGTTCATTGCTTCGGTAATAATGCTGCGGAAATTATTCACATTGGTCAGGCCGTGATGAACAGCCCGAACAATACGATTAAATATTTCGTAGAAACCACATTTAACTATCCGACTATGGCGGAAGCGTACCGTGTTGCAACATTGAATGGTATGAACCGCTTATTCTAAGGTTAAATTTAACTTAGATTGTGCAATGTAAGACCCGTAAGTTTCGGCTTGCGGGTTTTTTATTGTTAGAATAAAGTGCATGAAAAATATACAAGTAATAAACTTATAATCATCAACATTTCCAACTCATTTTAGGTAACCCATGACGATCCGTTCAGTGACTATTCAAGGTTTTCGATCTATTCATCATATGAATCTGACCTTGTCGCGTCTGAATATCGTCAGTGGTCCGAATGGTTGTGGTAAATCCAATCTATATAAAGCAGTACGTCTCTTGCATGAAGCTGCAAATGGTCAATTATCCCAAGCAATTGCAAATGAAGGCGGGATTCAAAAAATCATGTGGGCAGGTGGTCACCGTGCGGGTGATCGATCGAAAGATCCTAAGCGCATGAAGCTTGCGGTGGACATGGAACATTATGAATATCAACTTGAAATTGGTTTTCCTGAACCGCTCATCACCTTGTTTGCACTCGATCCTTTGGTCAAAGTTGAAGGGATTTGGTTAAGCGGCTATCAACGTCGAAAAATGAGTGAGTTGTTGGAAAGAACCAACCAAGCGGCATTTCTTAAAAATGTTGATGAAGAACGGATTGCTTATCCGATGTCTTTAACACCTGAAGAGTCGGTATTTGGACAATTGTCCGATCCACACTTATATCCCGAAGTTTCACAAGTGCGTGAGACCATGAAAAACTGGCGCTTTTATCATGAGTTTTCTGTCAGTGGAAATTCACCGATCCGTGTCCCACAGGTAGGCATTCGTTCGCCAGTTTTAGCGCATGATGGTACAAATTTAGCTGCGGCTTTTGAAACCTTGCGTGAGCGTGGTAACAGTGAAACCTTGTTTGAAGTACTAGAAAAAGCCTTTCCGCAGACCCAATTTTATGTGCAGGAAATGGGTGGGCGCTTTCAAATGATGATGCAAAAGCAAGGGATCTTAAGACCTTTGGAAAGTGCAGAATTTTCAGATGGGACTTTACGGTTTTTGTGTTTAGCTGTGGCTTTATTGAGTCCAAGACCTCCCAATTTTATGGCACTTAATGAGCCTGAAAATAGCTTACATCCCGATTTATTACCTGCCTTAGCGATGCTGATTGCCGAAGCAAGTCGCTATACGCAGCTTTGGTTGACCACACATTCCAATGAACTGGTTGAAATGATCAAACAGTATAGTGATGTGCAGCATTATCAACTAGATCAAGTCGAGGGGAAGACCGTGGTCAAGGGCGCAAGCTTAATCGATGAGGATTAGATTATTCCTTTAGCTACAGTTTTTTTGCTTAAGTTTAAAAAGGTAGAAAGGTTAAAAAAGCATAATAGCCGATAAAACTGCTTATTAAGCTAAACCAGACTGGCAGCTTGCTGCGAAGTAAAGCAATAACGACGGCAACAAATATAAAGTCCGTCCATTGAATGATGTATTTCTGGCTCATTTGAAATAGTAGACACAGTAATAGACCGACGACAGCAGCATTGATTATTTTTAAGGTGCCAAAAAGCATCGGGTATTTCATCAACTTATTCCAAAACGGTAATAAGCCAAACAATAATAAAAATGATGGTAAAAATATCGCCACAGTCGCGAGTACAGCATTTAAGAGTAGCACATCAGTCATGGGTAAAAGTGTGCCGAGATAGGCGGCGAAACTAAACAAAGGTCCCGGCATGAGTTGCGCAAGGGCATAGCCTAAGTCAAAATTTTCATTACTGATCAGTCCTGTAGAGACAAAGTCCTGATGTAAAAATGGCAAAATAATATGTCCACCACCAAAGACGAGGGATGCTGTGCGGTAGAAGCTTTCTAAGCTGAAAGCCAATATATTGCTATGTTGTATATCGAAGAATGGCAGAACGAAAAAAGGGCTGATAAAGGCGAGAAGCCATAGCCAAGAGGTGCGAGTATTTTCATGTGCATTCTGGCTAAAATTGTCATGTTTGGGTGGAACTGTTTCGGCGATATTTGGCTTTTGGCTGTGTAATTGATTTGACGATAAAACTAAACCGATAATTGCAGCGCATAAAATCACCAAAACTTGATTTAGAGAAAATTGAAAGAAATAAATAAAAAATGCAGCTAAAAGCATGACTAGATACTGAAATTTTGTTTTACAGAAGCTTCGCATCATTTGCCAAAATGCCCATGCAACAACGGCTAGTACAATTAACTGAATAACATGAAAGAATAAAGTTGAGAGTTGATTACTGAGTTTTATACTTAAAGTGGCCGCGGCACACATCAGCAGGGCTGAAGGTAAAGTAAATCCTAACCATGCAAAACAAGCACCTTGATAGCGGTTGAGTTGAAATCCAATCGCCATGCCGAGCTGGCTACTTGTTGGGCCTGGAAGGACTTGAGCCAAGGCAAGCAAATGCGCATATTCATGCTCCGTTATCCATTTTTCTTGTTTCACAAAATATTGAAAAAACAACACCAAATGTGCCGCAGGTCCACCAAATGCAATACACCCTAATCTTAAAAAGGTGAGAAAGATGACGAGGTTTTGTTGTGGTGTGGACTGGCTCATGCGTTACCAATATTTAAAATCAAAAGTAAGGTTATGAATTTCTAAAGGATAAAAGTATGAAAGTTAAAAGATCTTAAAAGCTGATTATTGCAGGAGTATGTAAATCCTGCTTCAAAAATATTTTGAAGTGCTTAGCAGGGGAAAAGATAATTGGACGAAGTGACATAGTGCTGTCCCACATGCACATGGCGTCGGTTTCCGCCGCTGATTAGCATCAGCACATACACATAAAAAATTGTCTAAAAATGACTTCTCCAAAATCAGACACATTATCAGAAATTTTGAGCGCCTTATTTAAGTGGTTGATGAGTGGCATTGCATCGTTACTTTCAATCATGGCATTTGCAGATGATCAGCTACTTGCTTCACAAGCATTAGCAAGTTATACAGATCAAAACAGTTGGCAGGGCATTCAGCACTATCTACCCAAAGAATACCATTTAACATAAACGCAGCGACCCAAAGAAGAGTGGTGGAGTTGGCAGGGTCATACTGTTCACTTAGATACTTATCGGAATCCACAGGCAAAAGTGAAGGTGATTCTGTTTCATGGTGTGGGAACAAATGGTCGACAAATGTCGATGATTTTGGGTCATCCTTTGGCACAACGTGGCTATGAAACTATCGCTATTGATATGCCCGGTTATGGCCTCACCCAAGTCAAAAAGGGCTCAAAAATTCGTTATGATGATTGGGTTCAAGCAGGTAATGACCTCATTGAAGCCGAGCTACAAAAAGATCATCGTCCTATCGTTTTGTATGGGCTTAGTGCAGGTGGTATGTTGACCTATCACGTGGCGGCAAAAAATAAAAAGGTGAAAGGTATCGTCGGTATGACCTTTCTAGACACTTCAAATAAAACTGTGCGTGATCAAGTCTCTTTGAATAAATTTATGAGCCGCGTGGGCAGCCCACTGGCTCATGTGACAGCACATACACCATTTTCAGCATTGCCAATGCCGATGCGGTGGGTAAGTAAAATGCATCGCTTGGTGAATAATGACGCAGCATTGCAGGTCTTTTTAAAAGATAAAACGTCAGCTGGGAATAGTGTATCGGTTAAATTTCTAGATTCGTATTTATATTATAAAAATGACACGCCACCGGAGCAGTTTGATGTCTGCCCAATTTTACTAACGCAGCCTGAACAAGACCGCTGGACGCCTTTGGCTTTAAGTCAGCCATTTTTAGCACGGATTCACCAAGTTCCAGTCGATGTCGTGCTGTTGAAAAATGCAGGACATTATCCTTTGGAACAGCCGGGACTTGAGCAAATGGTCAATGCAATAGATGCGTTTTATCAAAAAGTCACGCAATAATCTGTTGAAAGCGTGATGCGTAATTCATACCAACATAGATATAAAAAAACCGCCAGAAGGCGGTTTTTTATTGGGACTTTATCGTGGAAATATTTAAGCAAAATGACCATGTTGAAAATCATAAAATGCCTGACGTATTTCATCTTCAGTATTCATGACGAATGGTCCATGTGCCGCAATCGGTTCATTTAAAGCTTCGCCACTTAAAATAAGCAGTTTGGTTGCTTCAAAAGATTTAAGTTTCAAGGACGATACTTGGTCACTCACATATAAAGTCTGTTTCGCATCAAAGCGTTGACCTTCAATTTCGATCGCCCCACTTAATACAAAAATCATGTTATTCCACTGTGGGTTGAATGAAAATTCCTGTTCAGCATTTGCATTCAAGCGCACATCCAATACATTCATCGGGCTAAAGGTTTCAGCGGCGCCTAATGTATCTTCAAATTGGCCAGCAATAACGCGTACCACGCCTGCATTTTGTGCAAGCTTTACTTCAGCAATATTGGCTGTTGTCAGTTCTTGATAGCGAGGTTCACTCATTTTGGCATGACGAGGTAAATTGACCCAAAGTTGTACCATGTCTAAATTTCCGCCAGTTTTGGCAAAATTTTTAGAATGGTGTTCTTCGTGCATAATGCCTCGACCCGCAGTCATCCATTGCACTTCGTCTTTGGCAATGCTGCCGTGATTTCCTTTAGAGTCAAAATGCTCCAATTCACCTTCATAAACAATGGTTACTGTTTCAAAGCCACGATGTGGATGTGATCCAACACCACGTTGATGATGACTTGGAGAGAAATGATATTGGCCGGTATAGCCCATAACGAGAAATGGACTGGTTTGATTGCCCATTTCTTGCATAGGGAGCATAGAGTTAGTTGGGAAACCATCGCCCACCCACGTAATACGATCACTATGATAAACACGTTTGATTGGATTCATAATTCAGCCCTCAATTTATTGCTTCTGAGATCTATTATTGAGGTATAGTGAGGGAATGACAGGGCGAAAAACTCAACAGATTATTCTAAAAATGAAATAATGATGCAAAATTTAAATGACTATTACTACTTCGTGCAAGTGGTAAAATACCAAGGTTATACCAAAGCCAGTGAAGCATTGGGTATTACAAAATCTAAGCTATCACGCCGTATTACAGAGTTAGAGACCCGTTTGGGTGTACGTCTGATTCAGCGTAATACGCGAAAATTTACTGTGACTGAAATAGGACAACAGTTCTATTTACACTGCTTAAAAATTTTAGAGGAAGTCAGCGAAACGGAAAACTTTGTGCTCAGTACGTTGAACGATCAACTCTGTGGCCAAATTAAAATCTCTTGTCCTGTGGCTTTGGTGGAAATGCCTGTTGCAAAAATGGTCACCGATTTTATGCAGCAATATCCAGGCATCAGTGTGCATCTGATGGCGACCAATCATCGGGTTGATATCATTGAGGAAGGCGTAGATTTAGCCATTCGTGTGCGTAATATGCCTTTATTGGATAGTGATTTGATCGTTCGAGATTTAGATGCTTGGGATCATGTTTTGGTGGCATCGCCACAACTTTTCTTCGAGCGTGAAATTCCACAGCAATTGGCTGAGATTCAAAATTTTCCGTGTATTGGTTTTGACCGACCTAAACATTTTTGGGATTTCCGACATCGTGAAAAAAGTGAAACCCAACAAATTGAATTTCATCCACGCTTAAGAACTGACAGTTTTAGTGCGATGATTTCTGCTGCTCTTTCTGGCGTAGGAATCGCATCTTTGCCCAAAGTGTTTGTACGTGATGCTTTAAAAAGTGGTGAGTTAATAGAGCTATTTCCTGAATGGCAATTGCCGCAAGGGGTCATCCATGTTGCCTACGCGACACGACAAGGCATGCTGCCGGGTGTGCGTGCGATGTTAGATCATTTAATTTCAGGTTTTAAGGCATTAGATATAGATCATCCGTAATTTGAGCAGTGTTCTTATTGTTTTCATATTTTAATTATTCGAGGTTATTGCTCAAACACGGATTTTACAGGGTTATTTATTTTTTATTGTTGGCATGAAGTTTAACATCAGTATGGGCGTCCTCCTGCTAGGCTAATTCGCTTTAATAAGCGGCGTTGGTCTGAAGGGAAAGGGCGGCGTGAGTGTAAAGTGGCTTGGTTATCCCAAAACACAATGTCACCTTCTTCCCATTGATGTTCATATCGAAACTCAGGTTTCAATAAATGTTCACGTAAAGATGCAATCAATTCACTGCCTGACTGATCATCGTAGTGAACCAATTCTACTTCAGATCGTTCATTTAACCACAGACCTTTACGGCCACTTTCTGGATGGGTACGTACAAGCGGATGTGGATAGGCATGTCCAACAATCGGTTGGTCTTTGAAACGGTAAAGCGGTGTAGTGCCATATCCCGTTGTGCCTTTATTATTTTTGGCACGGATAAATGGGTTGTAGGTAATGAGTTGAAGTTGGTCTAAATGTTTTTGTGTCGCTTCATCTAAAGCTTCATAGGCTTTAATGGTGTTATACCATGAGGTTTGTCCACCGTCTTGTGGCAGTTCAATGGCATAGAGTAATGAACCAAAAGATGGCAGCGGAGTCCACTGATGATCTGCATGCGCAGCCAATTCACCATGTCCAGTATAGTCACCTTTGCCCACTGCATTTGAAACGGGTACGACGTCTGGTGGTGTACCAGTATCATCTTGTGACGCTAACACTGGAATATCTGCACCGGGACGGAAGATTGAACCGAAGTAGCTTGCAAACGCGAGATACTGTAAATCATCTAGACTTTGATGTTTGAAAATTAAAATCAAGTGCTCTGCCAATGCTTGTTTTAAACGGTAGATGGTTTCCCCAGACTGTGCTTTACGCGCATCTAAACCATAAACCACAGCCCCCAAAGCTTGGTCATGTTGCACTTCAATACGAATTTCATTGCCATCTTGAAATTGTTCTGCTTGATGCCAACGTGGAGCATCATGGATGGCTTGCGAAAGTTGAGTTAATGCGGTCATATCATAAGTTCTCAATTTGTTCTTTATTGAGACTTAATCTATGGAAGAAAGCACAGGATGGAAAATTAAAAAATAAGCTAAGTTTATGAAAAAACGTATTATTAATACTAATATGCTGAAAATGCAGCTTTTATTGAATCGTGTAGAAAATAGCTAAAAAACTGCTGTTGTAGTGTTGATAAAACAGCAGTTTGAATTGGAATTAAGGCTTCTATGCGTCTTTAATGTGCACAAAACGCTTGGTTAAAGTATTCGAATAATTCAGGCGTTTGGCTCCATAAGCCGATGGATAAGGCCAACAAGGCCAGAATACTGAGGGCAATACTGAGTCGAAACCATAATGTTGAATTAGTCATGAATGACACTTTCCTCATTAACCATGAAATGTACCAATACCCCAAAAATACTCAGGACAATCGAAAAAATCCAAATGGCATTATAGTTACCGGTCATATCGTGGTTCACACCACCCAACCAACCACCAAAAAATGAACCGACTTGGTGAGTAAAGAACACGATACCACTCAGCATACTGAGATATTTAACGCCAAACATATTGGCCACTATACCGTTGGTGAGCGGTACGGTAGAAAGCCATAGTAGACCCATAATGACGCCAAAAGCATAGATTGTCCATGTGCTTAAAGGCAGCAAAAGAAAGGCAATAATGGCAATGCCACGTAAACCATACAGTCCCATTAACAGCTTTGGTTTGGAATATTTGCCGCCAAGCCAACCTGCTGTGTAAGTGCCGACAATATTAAACAGTCCAACGAGCGCTAGGAAAATAGTGCCCGTAGTGGCATTAAAGCCATGATCAATTAAATAACCCGGCAGATGGATACCAATAAACACCACTTGGAAGCCACAGACAAAGAAACCAAGTGCTAGAAACCAAAAGGGTTTATGCTCCCAAGCCAATTGCAAAATTTGTTTAAATGTCAGAGAGGCTTCATGCGTATTGGTTGCATTTGGTGCAACATACATTGGTGCTTTTAACATCCAAGCTAAAGGAATAATAAGCGCAATTAAAATGGCGCTGACCACCAAAGCCGAAGACCAACCAAATTTTTGCAGTAGCAGTAATGTAGAGGGCAGCATAATGAACTGACCAAAAGAACCTGCCGCACTGGCAATACCCATGGCTAAACTACGTTTGTCCGGATGCGCTGCACGTCCTACTGCCGAGAGTAATACTGGAAATGAAGTGGCCGAGAGAGCCAAACCTAGGATTAAACCTGCGCTTAAATTAAGCAGTAAACCGGTGGAGCTGATGGCCATGAGTAATAGCCCTAGGGCATATAATGCACCCCCGACGGCGACCACGATCTTACTGCCATATTTATCTGCAAAAGCCCCGGTAATTGGCTGTACAGCACCCCAAATTAAGTTTTGCATGGCAATGGCAAGGCTAAATACGTTATGTCCCCAACCGAATTCATCACTCATCGGCACGAGATAGAGGCCAAATGCATGACGCACCCCTAAAGACAATGCCAAAATAATAGCACTGCCAATGAGCATGTAAATCAGGGGCTTTGAGAAACGAGTATCAGACATACAGCAGGCTACATTCTTTAAATTTAATCCAATGGTATTCGAATAAACGCAGAGTTGCGATTAAATTTAATTCACCAAACAATAAATTTTTTTTATAGGTAACTATGGATGAATAAAGGAAAATGACACAGCCGAAATTCAAAAGTGTTTAAAAGAGATTGAAGAGATAATTCAAAATAAAAGACCATATATAGCCTAATAAAAAAGACGGCTGTAGCCGTCTTTTTTATATTCAGGTTATTAATTAGAAACGCATACCGATACCTGCATATGCAAGGATCGGGTTTACTTCAATATCCGCTTTAGATTTGATCAGTTCGCCGTGTGTCGCATCTGTAACGGTAATGGTTGTTTCATTTTGAAGGTGTGCATAGCTAACAGAACCAACAGCAAACCATTTATCATTGAAATCATACGTGAAGCCCACCGTCGCAACCGGAGCAAATACATCAGTTGCCTCTAAATCAACTTTTGGGTTTGCCTTACTTGGTTTTCCTTCCAAAGAGGCGCCTGCATTACCTTCTTTAATGTTGGCAATCATGTGACCTGCGGCAATCAAATCTTTCTCAATTTGTGGATTCATTTCCAATTCATTGAAGTAGGCATACATCACGCCTAGACCCACATAGGGACGGAATTTATTGACGCCAGTTTTACCAAAGTGATATTGGATTTCAGCAGCCGGAGTCCATGCACGTGCAGAAGCTGCTGCACCATGTGCGCCTAAGTCGGTAATGAAAATATCATTTTCAAGTTCAAGATTTCCCAGTGCACCGCCTAGTGGTTTCGCAATGGCTGAAAATGGTGCGTAAATTTTTCCTGAGCCTTGTAAATCAACTTTTGGCGGAATACCCGCTTTCATTTCTAGTGATACATTGTCAGTGAAGAAATAGTTGGTCATGATCCCAAGCGTGGTGACGTCGTCTGCTTCAAGACCTGTCCCTGGATTGTCCCATTGTTCAAGTCCTGAAATAGTGGCTTTACCACTCATTGCAGCAGGAACAGTGTCCAAAGTATTTAGCGCAACTTCTAGTAGGGGCGGAACTTTGTACCCTTCTCGAATATTGTCTTTTACTGTTTGTGATTTAACTTCGCCAACATCTGCCTCATAGCCTTCATTAATGGCAGTATTTACACGAAATGGCTGCGCTTTACCTTGTGGCATAACATGTAAAGCACCAACAGAGACAGAAAAACGTTTGAAGCCATCGCCATCTTTTAAACTAAAATATGGTGAGTCTGCATGACTGAGCATAGGTAGGGCAGCCATAGAAGCAGCAATGCACAATACACTTTTTTTCATTTTAAAGGACTCCATGTCCGTAAATTGATAATAATTTTTCTAAGTGCCCATTATTCAAAATTAGTGCGTAAAAAATGTTATAGAAAACAAGAATAAACGTAATAGTCCTGTAACATTCTTGATGATTTGTATTATTTGAAGGCTTTAATTAGGTATTTGTGTAAAAAAATCTAACTTTTTTGAAATTTAGAAATGGTTCTATCTATTTGTAAATACTCAATATTTATTGACATAAATGACAGTGCTTTGGTTGATTTGGGTCAATAAATTAGTTTAAAACGACCATATTTAAAGCAGTTTTTTGTGCTGTTGTCCTCTATAGATATAAAAATTCATAGCTAATTATGGAGTCTTTATATGTCAATCGAGGCTAATCACTCAAAGCCTTTTACACCAAAACCATTTTTTTTGTACAATAGCGCCAGATTCAATTGAGTTATTCGTATGAGTACGCAAAACCCTCCCAAGAAAAAGGCTTTAGTCAATTTGCCTTTTCCGATTAAAAAAGCTGAAGATAATGCTTCGGATGAAATCTTTGAAGATATGCGTCCAAAACCTCAGCGTTATGCTGATCGTACTTGGATGCCACCACGCGGTACACGTCGTTCGATGGGTAAGCGTTAAGAGATTTAAATAAAAAAGCCATGATTAAAACCATGGCTTTTTTATTGCAAATTATTGATGTTAATTGCGTATTTCAGACTGAATTCTACGGTCATTATTGAGATAATACTTTTTCTTCTGACGATACATGTCAAGATCAGCACGTTTAAGCATATCTTCCATTCGCTCATTCAAGATATTGGTGGCAGAACCAATCGATATACTCATCGGTTGATTAGAATAAAATTGGTTATCGACCAATAACAACTCATTCAAACTTTGTAAACAATTTTGCAATGCTGCATCATCAGCACCCGGTAAAAGTATGACAAATTCATCACCGCCAATGCGCGAAGCAGAATAGGGCGTATGCTGAATAAGTTGGTTTAAAATGTTGCCCAGACGTCTGAGGATACTGTCACCAGCATCGTGCCCAATACTGTCATTGAGTTCTTTTAGTCCATTTAAATCAATAAAAATACAAGAAACAGGACGTAATTGATTGCGTTCAAGACGCTTGAGTTCTGCGATATAAAATGAACGATTATAGAGTTTGGTCAATACGTCGTGCTTACCTAAATACTCAAGATAATTTTCAGCCTTTTTACGTGCGGTAATATCGGTTAATGCAACCTGCACGGTGCTCCAGTCGTCGAGATAATCGGGAAATACAGTAAATTGTAGTAAGACGTGGCGAATACTGCCATCAAGTGCATAATTTATAGCTTCACGTTGATGATGTAAATTACCGTTCCAAAGTTCAATCAGTTGTTCTTTAAAAGTTTGAAGCATTTCTTTGGCAAATACTTTATGTACATTTTTGAGCAATATTTCTTTGTTCGGAGCGCCAAACAAATCAAGGGTGGCTTGATTGACGTCAACGATCAGTATTTCCTTAATACACTCTTGTACAAAATCGGGGTGAACATCCAAAAATGTCACAAAATCTTCTATACCTAAAGCGCGAAGTTGATCTAATTTTATTTTAATCCGGCTGAAATCTTCTACCCAAAGTGAGGTTGGCGAATAATGGAAACGCGCTTCTGCCAAATGACGACTTTGTTCTTGTAAACGACAAGCTTCAGTATAAGAGGTGATATCTTCAGTTGTAATTAAGACTGCTGATAAATCCTGCTCATGATTTGGTAGGACGATGCCTTTGAGTTGAATGTCTAAACGTTGCCCACTGAGTGTATAGTTTACGGCAGAATGGGAAAAATGTGTTTCCCCATTCCATAATGCAACCAATTCTCTAATATGTGTTTGACACATCTCCGCCTGAAAAACGAGATCAAGGTTTTGACATAAATGTTCAAAGTCACGCGCTTGATACAGTTCTAACGTTTTTGTGTTGACCTGTAAGATTTTTATTTTTCTTGCACATTGCAGAATACGTGATTCATCTTGTTGAAGAAAAGTGGAGAGATCCTGCACACCTTGCTGACGCCAGAGATCAAATTGTTTTTTGACTTCACTGTAATCTTCAAGCCACATGGCAATGGGGGATAGCTCAAAAAAAGGAGAATCTAGCATGTCTATTTTATGTGCTCGTCATTCTTCATGATAATTACAGCATGTAGTATAAGACGAAAAAAATGATATTAAAATAATGTGATATGTAAAATAAACTTTATTTTTAATGTGACTTAAGTCGCTAAAAGTCATTAATCCACCTTAGATAAAAAGCCAAAGTAGACTTTGGCTTTTTTGGGGGGAAATGAGGTGAAAATAGTCTTTAGCGGCTGGCTTTACGAGCTTTATTTTCAGGCTTTGGTGCAGCGATTTCACGTTCAGCTTTCCAAACATCAATAAAATCTTTTTCATTAATATTGTACAGTTCAAGTAGGGCTAAAATGACACCGCCAAACATCATTGGGCCTTCTGAGTTGCTTTGAAACTCAAATATTTTCCCATTCAGGGCATGCAAAATATCTTCAATTTCAAAAATACGGTCACGACCATTGCTATCTGTCGGGTACATTTGGGTATTCAGCACAATTTTCGCAAGACTTTTTTCATTATCTGTTAAGGCCAGAACATCAACCAATTCATCTGCCGAAGGTGCAAAAATTACCGAGTCTTGAAAAATTGTATGTAGAAGTTTCGAAGTAAGTTTAGGTAAAGCTTTTTCAACGAAAGGACGGAATGAAATTGGAAAAATAACATTTCTGGAAATCCCCTTAAACATGGGAGCAATTTCTTCAACTTTATAGCCAGCGACACCACAGCCAATCGAAGTAATGAAATATTTAGTCTTCGGATGATTCTCGGTATAGATTTTAAAATCATCAACATAATGTTGAATCTGAGACAATGGCATTTGTTGTAAATGCTCATTCATTGTTGGAATAGCAAAACTTTGACCAGCCCATCCACGACCAATACCATTCATTGCACCAAAATGCTCTAGGGCAGTACGCGCTGCACCGCCAGTATGTTGACCTGCCATATTGCTGCCAAAAACAAAAATAGTATCTTCGGGTAGGTTTTTAACAATACTTTCGTCATGATATTGGTAAGTCATAAGTTTGATCTGTGGCGTCCTTTTGTTCATGTTGCAGGTGAAATTTATATAGGTCAAGTATCAATAAGGGCTAAATGAACGCTTTATTCTTGAGTTTTTTTAGAGCCAAGAGTTTCCTCAAGAAAAACATGCGAAATCAGGCGAATTATTTTTCAAACATGAAAAAAATCTATGGGTTTATGTTGAATTATAATTTTACAGTCCGTACACGCCTCTGGTATTTACATAAATTTAGCGTTGTTTTGTGCAACTTTGCCCTCATAATAAAGCCATATAAAACTGTTGAAGAAGAGTGTGATGCAGGAACAGCCTTTTGAACTCGTAACACAATATCAGCCGGCAGGTGATCAGCCTCAAGCGATTGAGAAATTGGTGAAGGGGATTGAAAAAGGAATGCATGATCAGTTGCTCTTAGGGGTAACAGGTTCAGGTAAAACCTATACCATGGCAAATGTGATAGCACGCACGCAACGTCCAACGATTATTATGGCGCATAATAAAACTTTGGCTGCGCAGCTTTATGGCGAGTTTAAAGCCTTCTTTCCGCATAATGCCGTGGAATACTTCGTCAGTTATTATGACTATTATCAACCCGAAGCCTATGTTCCATCTTCAGATACTTTTATTGAAAAAGATTCATCGATTAATGATCATATCGACCAAATGCGTCTTTCGGCAACACGGGCATTATTAGAGCGACGTGATGCAATTATCGTAGCGTCAGTTTCAGCTATTTATGGTCTGGGTGATCCCAATGCTTATATGAGTATGCTTCTGCATATCGTGGAAGGAGACCGTATTAGCCGTGATGATATCATCCGTCGTTTGGTGGAAATGCAATACACCCGAAATGAACTCGAATTTTTACGGGGCACATACCGTATTCGTGGTGAAATTATTGATATTTTTCCTGCTGAATCTGATCAAAATGCCATTCGAATAGAATTATTTGATGATGAAGTTGATTCAGTTCGATGGTTTGATCCATTGACGGGCAGAATGGTCCGTAAAGTGCCACGTATTACGATTTACCCAAAAAGCCATTATGTAACACCTAAAGATAATTTACAGCGTGCAATTGGAACGATTCGTGAAGAACTCGCAGAACGACTAGGATTCTTTCGTGCAAATGATAAATTACTCGAAGCACAGCGTATCGAACAACGTACACGGTATGATTTAGAGATGATGCAGCAGCTTGGCTATACCAACGGTATTGAAAACTATTCACGCCACTTGTCTGGCCGTCCTTCTGGTGAAGCACCTCCGACTTTGTTTGATTATGTACCTGATGATGCTTTATTAATCATTGATGAATCGCACGTTACCGTTCCGCAAATTGGGGCTATGTATAAAGGTGACCGTTCACGTAAAGAAAATTTGGTCAATTACGGTTTTCGTTTACCAAGTGCGCTTGATAACCGCCCAATGAAATTTGAAGAATGGGAGCGGATTATTCCTTCGACCATTTATGTCAGTGCAACGCCTGCACATTATGAAATGGAAAAGTCTGAACAAGTCGTTGAGCAAGTGGTTCGACCCACAGGTTTGGTCGACCCTGAAATTGAAATTCGTCCAGTGTTAACGCAAGTGGATGATGTATTGTCAGAAATTAATAATCGTAAAAACTTAAATGAGCGTGTATTGGTTACGACATTAACCAAACGTATGGCAGAAGATTTAACTTCATATTTGAAAGAATATGGTATTAAGGTCGCTTATTTACATTCTGATATTGACACTGTTGAGCGCACTAAAATTATCCATGAATTGCGTTCGGGTGTATACGATGCAATTGTTGGGATTAACTTGCTGCGTGAAGGCTTAGATATGCCAGAGGTGTCTTTAGTCGCCATCTTAGATGCTGACAAAGAGGGGTTCTTACGTTCTGAGCGTTCTTTGATTCAAACCATTGGTCGTGCAGCGCGTAACTTAAACGGTAAAGCGATTTTATATGCAGATCGTATGACTGACTCAATGCAAAAAGCCATTGATGAAACGGATCGGCGTCGTAATTTACAAATCGCCTTTAACCTTGAACATGGCATTACGCCACGCAGTGCTGTACGCCAAAACGTTAATGATATTGATACTGGTGAAGTGCTCACAGATGATGAAATCGATGCAAAAATTTCAGATCAGGCCAAGGCATTAACTGCAGATGAACGTCATTTGATGTCTGATCCAAAACTTTTAGCAAAACATATGAACAAGCTGGAAAAAGAAATGCTGAAGGCATCGAAAGATTTACAGTTTGAACAAGCCGCTCGATTACGCGATGAAATCTTGCGTTTAAAAGCACAGATGATTTCATAATTTTGTTAGACAAGATGCGTAATATTGTCTGAATTACATACATAATTCAGACAAGAAAATGATTTTTAGAGCAATTTTTTCGGCTAGAGTAAAAATACGAGAAAAAGAATCTACTTTATTTTTATCGATAATTTTGCAGCGAAATGAGGCATAAAAATGACAACGAATATTCCGAAAGCTGGTTTTAGGCTCGCAAAAATTGCATTAGGTGCTGTAGTCTTAATTGGTTTAGGTGCAGCTACAATGGCCTATGCACAGACGAAACCATTACAGACTGTGGAAAAAGTTGAGCTCGATCGTTATTTAGGTATGTGGTATGAAGTAGCTCGTAAGCCTATGGTTTTTCAAAAAAGCTGTGACCGTGATGTGACTGCGGTTTACACGCTAAATGAAAATGGCAACATTAATGTAAATAATCGCTGTGTATCTAAAGATGGTACCAAGAAGCAATCAATAGGCGAGGCATTTGTACAAAATGCACCGTTTAACACGAAATTAAAAGTTAGTTTCTTACCAGAAGCCATTCGTTGGTTGCCTGTGGGGCGTGGTGATTATTGGGTACTCAAAGCCGATGAAGACTATCAAACAGTTTTGGTGGGTGAGCCACGTCGTAAATATATGTGGGTTCTTTCTCGTTCGGCTCATCCAGATCAGGAAGTGATTCAGGAATATTTAAATTATGCGCAATCTGTTGGTTATGACTTATCAGATATTATTCATACCAAGCAGACAGTGAAACCTAAAACCTAAATATTTGAACAAATGCTAAAAAACCATGCCTGTGCATGGTTTTTTATTTGCTAGAATGTCCAGATGAAAAGCTTGATTCATCAAGCAAAATATCAAGATTATGTAGTCATTTGGACTGGAGTGAAAGATGTATAAAGGCGTTGCATTGTCTGTATTGGCATCGGTCACTTTCGGTATTTTGTATTTCTTTACCATCTTTTTAAAACCTCTAGATAGCGAGCAAACTTTTGCATGGCGCATGTTGGCGACCTTGCCATTTTTAACCTTATTTATGTGGTGGATGAAAGATTTAAACAAAGTCAGTGAAATTTTTTGGCGTGTGGTCAAGCAACCGATCTTTCTCATTTGGTTAATCATTAGTTCATTTTTATGTACTACACAGCTTTGGTTGTTTTTGTGGGGACCAATTAATGGCCGAGGGCTAGAAGTATCTTTAGGGTATTTTCTATTGCCCTTAGTGATGGTTCTGGTTGGATGTGTACTGTATAAAGAAAAGTTGTCTAAATGGCAGATGGCTGCCGTGGCACTGGCAATTTTAGGTGTTGGCCACGAAATTTGGCGTATTGGTAGTATCGCGTGGGAAACTGTTTATGTCGCTGTGGCTTACCCGATTTATTTCTTTTTACGTCGTACCTTTAAAACCGATCATTTGGGTGGTTTTTGGTGGGATCTTTGCTTAATTTTGCCTGTAGCCTTTTATTTAGGATTTATTCATGGCGATAGTTTAGCGCTGATGTCGTTATTCCCGTATCTGATTTTGGCGGTTTTAGGACTGGGTTTTCTGAGTGCGCTTGGCTTAGGTAGCTATATGTTGGCGAGTCGTTATCTGCCATTTGTGATTTTTGGTTTGTTGAGTTATTTAGAACCTGTGTTGTTAGCATTTGCATCGATCGCATTGGGAGAGCGAGTAGAAGCCGAAGAATGGCTGACCTATATTCCAATTTGGGGTGCGGTATTGTTATTGGTGATAGAAGGTGTTTTGCATCTGTTTAAACAAAAGCAAAATGAACGTGCGTTAGCTAAAAATGTAAAAGCGTTAAATGATCGAATCGATTCTTAGACTCAAAATATTGGTACGGTAAATTGATCAGTTTAAAATTAATGCTTGCTGTTTTTTAATAAAATCTTAAACTTAGAAAACTAAAACACGCCATGATTCAATTTATTGTTTAGGAAGAATAGCATTGAATGATGGTGTACAAAAATATTTATTTTAGATAAAAATAAACTGAAATCGATAAAAGATTGATTAAAGAACCAAGATACAGGAAGCAGTCAGTGGTTGTCCCATTTCATCTAAGCGCAAAACTTTTACAGCTACAACCCGTGCTGGATCAGCATTGGCAGAGTATCGTGTCTGAAGTGTGCACTGATCTTGATCAATCCAATTTAGCACAGATACAGCAGGTGTTATTACAAAAGGGAATTCGTTTTGAGTCTTCTTCACAGTCTTATCAACTTGATGTGCCGATAAATTTGGGCATGCTGATGAAAGTACTAAAATATGATGTCATGCGTGAGCATGCACAGTATTTGGCAACACAGCTTGAAGAACTTCGAACATTGACAATGAGTATTCAAATTGCGCAAAAATTAGAAGAAAACCTATCCTATATCAATAAAATAGATGCCGAACAAGATTTTGAATTACAGTATGAAAAAAATGTATTACATCAGCATTTCATTTTAAATGCCGCACAAATCATTCGTGAAATGGATTTGATTGCGCCGAGTGATTCACGTCAACTCACTGCTCTGCAAGTCAAAATTTTCTTGATCGAAATTTTCTTAAAGTCACATCTATTGGGGCAAGTTTTTGATGCCACTATCCCGAAATCATCTGAGGTTTGGCAACATCCGATTTTTAAATATTATTTAAAGCGTGAACAAAAAACGCGATATTTACAAATTGTACAAACATCTGAGTTTATTTATATTTTGTCGCCTGATTTAGATTGGACGACGCAGTATTCAGCAACTCGGTTTTTATCGACAAAGTACAATGAGGCCTTAGCAGACGACGTTTTTGATGGGGTGGCCATAGATTTAACTACTGCTTTAGAGAATCAGCAGATCGAACAATTAAAATTTCGAGTCTCAAAGTTGGCATCCATTGCAGGTTTTATACATTTAGATCTACAAAATTTAATACAGCAACTACATACACGGGTAGATAAGCATCTACTTTTAATGCTGCATGTAGAGGATGCTACTCAATTAGCGACGGTTTTACCTGCTTTTGAGCAGCAGTTCAATGCATTGATCTTGAAGCCATTACATCAGACTGTTCAATATCAACTGAGTGAGCAGATACAGCATGATTTTGTCTTTTTCCATAGCATGCAAATATCTCAGAAGCTCATCACGAGTCTAAACGTCTTGAGTAGTTGCCCTAAGTTTGAGGCAAGTTTGGAGTTGAAGCAACTGCGACTTCAACTACAGGCTTGGCAGGTGCTTTTGTTGAAACGGCGTACGCACATTTTTCATGTTCAAAACGAAGATGATTGGGAGTTACATCATCAGCAGTCACAACAAATTCATACGGCGTTGAAAGCGCTCTTGCAGCCGAACGAGGATCAACAGAAGATCTTTGCTAAAGACGTAATTGTAGAAAATACGGGTGCCCATGGCGCGCATGTTGGATTTTCCAAACGCATGACGAAAACAGGGGAGTATGAAAGCCTTGAAGCAGATACTTTAAAAGCGCAACAGCAAAAAAAGCGCCAGACTTATATGCAGGTTTTAATGTTGCTAAAGGAACATGCGTCACAGCTCGTCAATCTCGATTTTGAGCCATGTGAAAATGCCTTAAAGGTGCAGTCTTTTAGTGATCGGAGATATTTTGCGATTAGTACTGGAGAGAATGGTTTAAATGCACTACCGAAAATATTAGAGCTGAGTGTAAATTTCTTTGATTTTAATTTGGAAAAGTTTGCTGAGAATCTGAAAAATTAACAGAATTTTAAATATTGATCTGACTTTAAAACTAATGTTAGGCAGTAACATTAGAGGCGTAATTTGATCCAAATAAAAGAACGATACGCGGTAATGTTATCCGCAATTGTCTAAGACAAGGTTACTACTAATAAAAAATGTTTTTGCGATACTTTGAATAAATTGACGGTAGTGAACGAGTTTTGCGGTGAGGAGCATTGCTCCGCAAGATGGTTTCCTTGCGAAGCTTCGCTTCTCATTTTGCCAAATGAGATACAACGTTTCATAAGAGTACCTCCAGCTGAAGGCTAAACCCTTTATTCAAACCTCAGGTGTAAGACTCCGTCGAATATTCTTAAAAATCATTTAAAAATGTGAAATTATTATTACGAGCTTAGCATCAGTAAAAATACTATAAATTGAGCAAAATAAAAAAACAGCACAATTTGAAAAATATAAATATTCGTTCATCTTTGAGCTAAATCTGCTGAGATCTGGTTGATAAAACTACATTTGAAATTTTGTGACAAAAATCTGCGAAAAAGCCGGTTTTTCAACTTTCGGCTATAAAATCATAATACTAATCATGATTATTTTGAAAACTTATAGTGAATATATAACAAAATAACCTTGTCGAAATCTGCTTTTAGATTCATTAATTTTCAGTTTTCCATTACAATTGTGGGGTTTTGAAATTTATGCTTAGATTTACAATTAATTAGAGGACGTATCTGTGAGCAAAGACACTATCGTTGCCCTACATGCAGAGCACCAAGGTCGCTGGAAAAACCGTGAAGAAATCGCGGAACGTATGATTGCCCTAGTGGGTCAGTTATATCGTGAAAAAAACATCGTAGCTACAGTATACGGTCGTTCTTTAATTAACCGTTCGGTTATCCAAATTCTTAAAGCGCATCGTCGTACTCGCGTACTTGACGTTGAACTTTCAGTTGTGAACACTTTCCCAATTCTTGAAGCTTTGGCGAAAATCGAAAACATCGGTACTGCTGAAATTGATCTTGGCAAACTTGCTGTTGAGTTCAAAGAAAAAGGCGGTGATGTTGACGCATTCGTTGCTGACGCTGTGAAATCACTTGAAGGCAATGCAACTAACGTTGAAAACCGTGATGTTGTACTTTACGGTTTCGGTCGTATCGGTCGTATCCTTGCACGTTTGATGATCAGCCAATCTGGTCTAGGTCGTGGCCTTAACCTTAAAGCAATCGTTGTTCGTAAATCATCTGACGGTGACTTAGAAAAACGTGCGTCTTTGTTACGTCGTGACTCTATTCATGGTCCATTCGCAGGTACGATTTCTGTTGATGAAGAAAACGAAGCAATCATTGCTAACGGTAACTTCATCAAAGTGATCTATGCGTCTAACCCATCCGAAGTTGATTACACTGCTTACGGTATTAACAATGCACTTGTAATCGATAATACAGGTAAATGGCGTGATTCTGAAGGTCTTGCACAGCACCTTAAATGCGCTGGCGCTGCACGTGTAATTCTAACTGCACCTGGTAAAGGTGACATGAAGAACGTTGTATACGGTGTGAACCAAGCTGACATCCTTGATGAAGATACAATCATCTCTGCTGCAAGCTGTACAACAAACGCGATCACACCAACACTTAAAGTGTTAAATGACAAGTACACAGTGATCAATGGTCACGTTGAAACAGTTCACTCGTTCACGAATGACCAGAACTTAATCGACAACTACCATAAAGCTGACCGTCGTGGCCGTGCTGCAACATTGAACATGGTTATTACTGAAACAGGTGCTGCTAAAGCAGTTGCTAAAGCGCTTCCTGCTCTTCAAGGTAAATTGACTGGTAACTCAGTACGTGTACCTACTCCAAACGTATCGCTTGCAATTTTGAACCTTACTTTGGGTCAAGATGTTGACCGTGAAGAAGTGAATGAATACATTCGCCAAATTTCAATCAACTCTAACCTTCAAGGTCAAATCGGTTATACAAACTCAACTGAAGTTGTATCGTCTGACTTTATCGGTTCACGTACTGCTGGTGTGTTTGACGCTCAAGCGACAATCGCTTCTGGTAACCGTTTAACTGCTTATGTTTGGTACGATAACGAAGTGGGTTATAGCTGCCAAGTATTGCGTATTGCTGAGCAAATGGGCGGCGTAAGCTATCCAAAAGTTCCTGCTGAAACTAATGCTTAATTAGTTCACGCTGTAAAAAAAGGGCCTCATTTGAGGCTCTTTTTTTATCTAAAGAGTATGGGGTAAAAACTTAAGGCATAGATGACGAATGGATTGATCAAAAACATCAAAAGTTCTTGTTTTTTCTGCCACTGTTAGATGAGTGTGAGTCATTTATAATGAAAAGCTGACTAAAATGTTCAAGTTTTAAGTTAATGAAATTATTAAAGAATTAAATACAAAAAATTGCAAACTGGTTTGTATAATGTGTTCAAAATGAGACTGTAAAAAATAAAAAGCAAAAGGAATTTAGTTTGCAAGCAAAGCACATGCTCAGTGGATTGGCATTTATTGTGTTTGCTGCGCTCTGTGGTGTACTTATCGCCATTTGGGTGTTTAAGCACTTTAATATTTATATCCCGCTAGAAAATCAGAACGTCAATATTGACCTGCAAGAGCCGTTACAAGCCGAAGTCAAAATTCATGATGCCTTGGATGTGGACGTGACAGGGCGGGTGAATGCTGAAATTCCGATACATGAAAATTTAAATATTCCCTTAACTCAAACGCTGACGCCACGGGTGTATTTTGATAATCAAGTCCCAATCAAGACCACGATTCCAGTACGTGAAACTTTGAAAGTGAATCAAAACCTTCCTGTGAATACCAAAGTGAAAGTTAAAGTCATGGGGCAGGATGTGACTTTGCCGCTCAAAGGTGATATCCCGATACAATTGGATATTCCAGTAAATATGAATGTGCCTTTGGAGCAAAAAGTACATTTAAAATTTGATGCGCCAGTCAAAACCGTGCTGAAAGAAAACCTACATATTCCACTAAATGCAAATTTAAAAACCAACATTCCTATTGAAGGTAATTTAAATGTTCCAATTAAGACGGCATTAAAAGCGACAGTGGATGTGCAAAATACGTTGCCGGTTCAAATTAAAAAGGGTGAATTGGTAATTCCACTAAAAACAATGCGACTCAACAGAGAGCATGCCAAAACTGAAGCGAAAGCTCAGGAGTAAGCCATGTGGATATTTCAATCGGCGAAGCGCATCATTTTGAGTTTTATCGCAGTTGCGTTATTGGTTGCGGTACTATTTTGGTTGTATTTAAATATTTATGCGTCGATGCAAGTACGTGCAAAAAATGCTGATATTCAATTGTCGCATTCACTACCCACCAAAATTTCCGTTGGTAATTATTTGCAAACGCAGTCTATTGGGACTCTGGATACGCAGATTGCTTTAGATCGGAAGCTGCAACTACCCTTAAAGGGAAAATATCTGGCAGATTTGCAGTTTAGTGTAGAGGTTCCGATCTCAGTGGATATTGATTATTCCACCAATATTCAAATTAACCAGACGATGCCGCTTGAGGCGACCACAGATTTGGTGATTAAAAATAAACTCGTGCCGAAATTTCCCTTAAAAATGGACATTCCTGTCAAGTTAGATGTGCCTTTTCATTTGAAAAGAACCTATAACATTCCTATTCGAATTAATTTTAATGGTCCTGTGTATTTTGAGTTTAATGAAAAAGTCGATTTGCATGTGGTACATCAGTTTGCACCACAGCTAAAACTCAATGACCCGATGACCATGCGAAAAATCGCAACCTTTAATGCCACGATGTACAACGCAGAGCGTAATACCAAGGCAAATTTAGATATGAATATGGATTTGCCGATAAAAAATGTACATCCATAAGCATGATTCAACTCAAAAAAAGCCCGAATCAATTCGGGCTTTTTTGTGGGTTCAATCTTATTTTAAAGCAGCTTCAACAGCACTACGTAGAGAAGTAGTTGGGTGACCGAGTAACTGTTCCAAGTCCTTACGATCACTTTGCATTGCACCGCCAATGCTATTGATATCGGCATCGACGATAACATCTACAAGACCAGCAGGTAAGCCAGCTTGTAATAGACCTTGCGTATAGTCTTCTGCTGTAAGATTTTGATAGTGAACATTTTGACCTGAAACTTGCTGTAGGGTTTCAGCAAGCTGTGCCAAGGTGAAACTGTCTGAGCTTGCAAGTTCATAGGTTTTATTTTCATGACCAGAGCTTGTAAGTACTTTTGCAGCAGCTTCAGCATAGTTAGCACGGGTCGCTGCATTAATTTTCCCATCCTTTGCTGCACCAAATAAGGTACCTGTTTCCACCACATGTCCTGCAGCAGCAAGATAGTTTTCGACATACCAGTTATTTCGTAAGAAGGTATAGGTTAAACCACTAGCTTGAATCAGACTTTCTGTTTCACGATGTTCTTGAGATAAACCCAATGGCGATGTATCAGCACGTAACAGGCTGGTATAAGCAAGATATGGAACTTTCGCTTCTACTGCAGCATCAATTACGGCTTTGTGTTGTGGAGTACGCCGACCAATTTCATTGGCAGAAATGAGTAATAATTTATCGACACCTTGTAGTGCAGGAACCAGTGTATCTGGTTGATCATAGTCAAAATGACGAAGTTCGATGCCTTGAGCTTGTAGAGATGCTGCTTTTTCTGTTGAGCGAACTAAAGCGATGATGTTTTCGGCCGCGGTTTCTTTCAATAAAAATTGAAGGACCAATTGGCCTAGTTGACCTGTTGCACCTGTAATTGCGATTTTCATATTTAAACCCTCTGATTGTTGAATAAATGATCTTGATGGTTGAATCTTAATCTGTTAACTTACTAAATGTAAGTACGTACCAAAAAGTAAGTTAGTGACTTTGAGGAAAGATTTAATGAACACATACGCTACAAGTAAATTATTAGGTCAAGTTTTATCCACAGATTGTCCATCTCGAGAAATATTGGAACATCTCACCAATAAATGGTCAGTATTAGTTTTACGTTGTTTGACTGAAGGGGTACACCGTTTTAGTGAACTTAAGCAGCGTATCGAAGGGGTAAGCGAAAAGATGCTGGCTCAAACGCTGAAAATGCTCGAGCAAGATGGTTTTATCTTAAGGACAGTCTATCCAGTCGTGCCACCCAAAGTTGAATATCAACTGACTTTAATGGGCTCGCAGGCTGCAGAAAAGTTAATGCATCTGATTGGTTGGGTTGAACGAACCTTGCCTGAAATTATTGAAGCCAAGGAAAATGCACGTAAATAGCTTTCAGAAATGGGGAGTGAAATTCGTTTGCCATTTATCAAAGGTATTTTGATGATGAGCTAAAGATTTTCGAGCGAGGTGCGGATTTTCCTAAAAATTTGCATCAGCACCAAGATGAATGAAATTTATAGTATTGCTGAATAATATTGTTCGAGAAATTCTTTAAAATATGGCAGAATAAGCGGTTTTAAAGTTTTTAGAGGATTGGCAAACATGCGCTTTGTTGATGAAGCAGTCATTACCGTAGAGGCTGGCGACGGTGGCAATGGCGTAGCCAGTTTTCGCCGTGAAAAATTCGTACCATTTGGTGGTCCAGATGGTGGTGATGGTGGTCGTGGCGGTAACGTATACGTTCAAGCCGACAACGACACAAGTACCCTAGTAGATTATCGTTATACACGTAAATTCCGTGCAGAACGTGCTAAAAATGGTCGTGGAGCGAACTGCTCAGGCCGTGGCGGTGAAGATACCGTATTGCTCGTTCCAGTGGGCACAACAATTGTAGATACAGAATCTGGCGATATCATCGGCGACTTAGTGGCTGACGGTCAGCGTGTGTTAGTGGCAGCAGGTGGTGAAGGTGGTTTGGGTAATACTCACTTCAAATCTTCAACCAACCGTTCTCCACGTAAATGTACACACGGCTCAAAAGGCGAATATCGTGAAATTCGTCTTGAATTAAAAGTACTCGCAGACGTTGGTTTGTTGGGTATGCCAAATGCGGGTAAATCAACCTTTATCCGTGCAGTTTCAGCAGCGAAACCAAAAGTTGCAGATTATCCATTTACCACTATGGTGCCAAACCTAGGTGTGGTTGATGCCGATAGTCACCGTTCATTTGTAATGGCGGATATTCCGGGTCTAATCGAAGGGGCTGCAGAAGGTGCAGGTCTAGGTATTCGATTCCTGAAACACTTGGCACGTACACGTATTTTATTACACATCGTAGATGTTCAACCGATTGATGGTTCTGACCCTGCGTACAATGCAAAAGCAATTTTGGAAGAGTTGAAAAAATTCTCCCCAACACTTTCAAAATTACCTGTTGTATTGGTACTCAATAAAGTAGACCAATTGGCGGCTGAAACGCGTGATGAATGGTGTGATCACATTCTCGAAGAGTTGCAGTGGAAAGGCCCTGTATTCAAAACTTCAGGTTTAACGTTTGAAGGTACTAAAGACGTTGTGTACTACCTGATGGATCAAATTGAAGAACAGCGCGAACGCGAAACTGAAGATCCTGAATATGCTGCAGAAGTTAAAGCGTTCCGTGATCAGCTTGAAGCTGAAACACGTGAGCAAACGCTTGCTGCGAAAGAAGCATATCGTGAAATGCGTCGTCAACAACGTCTGGCAGGTCAAGGTGAAGACTTTGATGATGAATTTGAAGACGGTGATGATGAGGCAGAATCGTACTACGTACGTTAATTGCTGAATAAGTGTCAAAGCAAACAAGTCTGAGGACAAGATGATAGAAGTGGTAGATGGGCAACGTCAGCTCAAGGGTTGTAAACGTATCGTTGTTAAAATCGGATCATCACTACTCACAGCAAACGGAAAAGGGTTAGATCTGGATGCAATCTCGCATTGGGCGGGACAAATTGCAGAACTACACAATGCAGGGCACGAGATCATTCTTGTGTCTTCCGGTGCTGTGGCTGAAGGGATGGTTCGTATGAATTTGGACAACCGACCCACAGATCTACCCAGTCTACAGGCTTGTGCTGCCATTGGTCAGATGGGCTTAATTCATACTTGGTCTAGCGTATTAGAACAACGTTCGATTCGCACAGCACAAGTTTTGTTAACGCATGATGACTTGGCAGACCGTCGTCGCTATTTGAACTCTTGTGATGCCTTGCAGCATTTGATTGATTGGCGTGTGATTCCTGTGATCAATGAAAATGACACAGTGTCGACTGACGAAATCCGCTTTGGCGATAACGATACTTTGGCTGCGATGGTGGCTGGACAGGTTCATGCAGACCTTTTGGTGATTCTAACTGACCAAGAAGGCATGTTTGACTCAGACCCTCGTTCCAATCCAGATGCCAAACTGTTCCATACAGTACGTGCAATGGATGAATCATTATTCGATATGGCTGGCGGCGGCGGTAAATTCGGTCGTGGTGGTATGTTGACCAAAGTTCGTGCGGCACGTTTGGCAGCCAAGTCCGGTTGTCCAACAGTCATTGCGAGCGGTGATAGTGATAATGTGCTGTCACGTGTAATGGCAGGTGAATTACTCGGTACATTATTTATTACCGATAATGATCGTGTGACAGCCCATCAACAATGGTTAGCTGCACATTTACAAACAGCGGGTCGTTTAGTAATTGATGATGGCGCAGTCAAAGCCATTCGTGATAATCACCGCAGTTTATTACCTGTCGGTGTGAAAGCGGTTGAAGGGCATTTCGAACGTGGTGATGTGGTGGAATGTGTCGATACACAAGGTCATCGTGTTGCCGTCGGTCGTGTAAACTTCAGTTCACGTTCGGCAGAAATCGTCAAAGGTTTGGCCTCAGATAAAGTTCATCAAGTTTTAGGGGAAGCCCGATCACTTGAAATGATCCATCGCAATCATATGTCGATTTACTAAATTGAAAATCAAAATCCTGCTTCCGAGCGGGATTTTTTATGGCATGCCATTTGAATATAACGATAAAAATAGTAATAAGACGAGAAGAATATGAGGAAATTCAATATTTAAACCTTCAAGATCTAAAAGATGAGCAGGCTCAACTGTGTGAATTATTGGCCCAATGTGTGCAAGATGGTGCATCACTGGATTTTTTAGCAGAAGAATCTAAGTCGCACTATGATGAATATTGGTCTGCTGTGGCAAAGGATATTCAAAAGCATAAAACCTTTTTGTGGGCGGCGCTACAAAGCGGTGAAGTTGTGGGCACAGTACAATTGGTTCGTGCCACCAAAGCCAATGCGCTGCGTCGTACTGAGATTGAAAAACTTATGGTGCATCCAAAGGCACGTCAAAAAGGCATTGCTCATCAACTATTCACACTTGCAGAAGATCAAGCAAAACATTAGAACTTGAAATTACTTGTACTTGATACGCGTACAGGCGATGTCTCTGAAAAGCTATATGAAAAATTTAACTTTATAAAAGCTGGGATCATTCCGCAATTTGCATTGAGCCATACAAGTACAATAGATTCAACGACATTATTTTATAAATTATTAGTTTAAGTTGAAACGGATGGATATTTTAGACCAAAACTCCTGCACAGATGCAGGAGTTTTTCATTAAAGGTTCTTTTGATTAACTCGTTTAGAGAGTTCTTCCGCACTTTCAACTCGTTCAGAATAGCGATCTGTGAGGTAGGCAGATTGACCACGTGTGAGTAGGGTAAATTTATATAATTCCTCCATAACATCGACAATGCGAGTGTAATAGGAGGAAGGTTTCATGCGATCATTTTCATCAAACTCTAAAAATGCTTTTGCAACGGAAGATTGATTTGGAATCGTGATCATCCGCATCCAACGCCCAAGGATGCGCATTTGGTTAACAGCATTAAAAGATTGCGAACCACCACTGACTTGCATTAACGCCAGCGTTTTACCTTGAGTAGCACGAATGGCACCTGACGCTAAAGGAATCCAATCAATTTGTGCTTTCAATATAGAGCTCATCGCACCATGTCGTTCTGGCGAACACCAAACCATGCCTTCAGACCATGCAAGTAATTCATGTAATTCCTGAACTTTGGGATGTGAGGTTTCAGCATCTTCAGGCAGAGGAAGACCTTTAGGATGAAAGATTTTGACTTCTGCACCAAAATGTTCAAGGATTCGACCCGCCTCCAATACCGTTAAACGGCTAAATGAGCGTTCACGGTTAGAGCCATATAGCAGCAGAATGCGTGGCGGATGTTCAAGTGCTTTTGCTTGAACATGTTCAAAACTCGGTGTTTCAAGTAGATCTAGTTGAATATTGGGGAGCTTCATTTTAGTTCTCTTTATACCATTTGCGTTTTAACCATAGCGATACACTCACTAATGCAATCAGCACAGGGACTTCAACCAATGGGCCAATAATCGTGGTAAATGCAATCGGAGATGCAATGCCAAAGGTGGCGATGGCAACAGCGAGGGCAAGTTCAAAATTATTACCTGCTGCGGTAAAGGATATCGCAGTGGTTTTGGCGTAGTTATTGCCCATCCATTTGCTCATCAAAAAGCTAATGAAAAACATCACCACAAAGTAGATTGTGAGGGGAATGGCAATACGCAGTACATCCATCGGAAGGCTCACGACATCTGCACCTTTGAGGCTAAACATCACCACAATAGTAAAGAGTAATGCGATTAAACTGATGGGGCTGATTTTGGGTATAAATTGATTTTTATACCAATCCAGACCTTTTTGTTTTACCAATATGGCACGCGTCAGGAAACCGAGCAGGAAGGGAATGCCTAGATACACCAATACTGCATGTGTGATGGTCCAAAAGCTGACTTGGATCACTTGTGCTTCTATACCAAAATAAGGCGGTAAAAAACTCAAAAAGAACCATGCGTAGGTACTGAAAAATGCAATTTGGAAAATACTGTTAAATGCCACTAAAGCTGCAACGTATTGGTTATCCCCACAAGCGAGATCATTCCAAACCAGAACCATTGCAATACAACGTGCTAAACCAATCAGAATCAAACCGGTCATGTATTCAGGGTAGTGTTGTAAAAACACGATCGCCAAAATAAACATCAGGCAAGGCGCAATTAACCAATTTTGAACCAGTGATAGGTATAAGGTACGTTTATCTTTAAACACTTCAGGCAGCGCTTTGTAATCCACTTTGGCCAAAGGCGGATACATCATCAGGATTAAACCAATGGCAATCGCAATATTGACATCACCGATATTGAGTTGATTTAAAGCTCTTGAAGCACTTGGAATATAGACGCCAATCGCAATGCCTAGCCCCATTGCGATAAAAATCCATAGCGTTAGATTGCGGTCTAGAAATGACAGTTTTGCAGCAGCCATTATTGGATCTCTGAAATTTTTTGGATTTCTAGGTTGAGTTCTTCACGACTTAATTGCGTAAAATCGAGTGCAAATAAAGCATCTAAACGGCGGTTAATATGCGCCACGGTATCAAGAAATGCTGCAAGTTTTATTTCATCTACAAGCTCTAAATGGGAAGGATCTTCTAAGCCCCAGTGGGCTTTGATGGCAGAGCCTAAGTAAATTGGGCAAGCTTCTTGAGCGGCAGAACCACAGACGGTAATTACCACATCGGGTTGATATTGTTCACATGCTGCGATGGTTTTACTCGACAAACCCTCAGTCGGTAGATTGAGGTTTTGTAGGGTTTTTAAGGTAAATGGGTGGACTTGTCCTGAAGGCTTACTGCCTGCGCTATAAGCACGGAAACCTTCAGGGGCACGCTGGTTAAAAAGTACTTCGGATAAAATGCTGCGGCAGCTATTGCCAGTACATAGAAATAAAAAATTCATAGCGTTTCACACAATGTGGTAGTGCCTTTCGGGGAGTTTAAATCGAGGTCTTTAAATCGTTCTTGGTGACGCATGACATCGAGTATTTGTGTACACCAAGTAGGCAGTGCAGGGTGAATGGAGTAATAGACCCATTGACCTTTGCGTTGATCACTCAAAACACTAGATGACCGTAGTAGCGCTAGATGGCGCGAAATTTTGGGTTGGCTTAATTCAAGGGACTCGGTGAGTTCGCAGACGCAGAGTTCACCTTTACATGCCAACAGCATGATGATGTTCAGACGAGTCTCATCTGCAAGTAATTTGAAAAATTCAGTCTGTTCCATGTTTATCTGTATATATGGATTTGCATATATCTTTACATATGAATATATGGATGTCCATATGTGTTCTTCAATAAAAATCCCACACTTGGTGGGATTTTTATATTTAGATCAGTTTAAAAGTCGAACGACGTCTGTAAGAAGAAAGTACGTGGTTGACCGATATATTTACCACCTGTTGCATCTGATGAACGGGTGAAATACTGTTTATCAAAGACATTCTTAATACCAGCAGCAACTTTAACCCCTTGTAGCGAACCGCCAAAGTCATAGCCTGTACGTACAGCAAAAGTTGAATAGCCTGGAATATCGCCCAATTTACCATTTGCCGTTTCTTCAGTTTGGTAGATGCCAGAATCTTGGTTACCTGGAGCACGTTGTTTAGATTGTGCATACATGTCGGCATTGATTGACCAAGCATCATATTTATAGCCTAAGCCAAAGTTTGCGACATTTTGTGAGTAGAATGGCAAATCTTTACCTTTAAAGTTACCTGCTTCAGCAACCGCTTTGGTATAGGTGTAATTACCATAGGCTTTTAAGCCTTCGAGATTTTCAGCTAAATGTCCAAAGTCATAGCTAAAACCGGTTTCGATCCCTTTATGACTTGTAGCACCGAGGTCAGTCCAAATGCCATTGTTTGCAGCATCACGTTCTAAAATCAGTTCTTTGTCAAAATCTAGATAAAACGCAGTCAATTCAGCACTCAAACCATTGCCTAAATATTTGGTACCAATTTCATAGTTATAAGATTTTTCAGGATGTAAGCCATCTAAGGTGGTGACCGCTGTAGTGCCTTGCGTTGTTGCTAATTGGTTATATTGCTGTGGACCAAAAGAGACACTGGCATTGGCAAAGAAATTCCAATGGCCTGTTGCTTTATACAGGATAGCTAAACTTGGCAAAAATTCATCTGATTGGATTGATGGATGAACAGTATTTTGTAATACGCCATTTTTATAGGCACTAAAACTGTTTTGCGTATCAATCGATTCAAAACGAACGCCGGGTGTAATATTCCATTTACCCAGTTCTATACGGTTATCGATATAAGCAGCGTGTGCTTTGGTGCCACCCGCACTACGGGTACGTGCTATAAACTGACCAGGTTCTGCATCTGCTGCGTATTCAGTACGGCCTGCGAACTCGGTGCTCTCTTCGTCCATATAACGGTAACCGACAGTCACTTCATTCAGCGTACTTCCTAAGCTATAGCTACGTGAATAACGTGGCTCAATGGCAAAGACTTTATAATCACGTGGTGAGGTATCTAAGCGATGATTGCCATTGGCTAAAGTAGATTCAAGGTTGCTGGTACGGAATGAATCGATGTAATAACTTAAAAGTTCAAAGTTGTTCGTGTCGTCTTTATGTGTATAACGTAGGGATACATCTGAACGACGGCCAGTGAAAAAGTCACGATAATGCGACGTTTGATACGGATTTGCTTCGAATTCAGCAGCACTTAAACCTTCAGGCATTTCACCTGTACCATCGTAGTGATGGAAATTTAATGCGATTTTATCCTGATCAGTGATGTCATAAGCGGTTTTTAACATGACATCATCAATGTCATTTTTATTGTTCGCTTCACGATAACCGTTGCCTTTAGTGCCTGAATAAAGCAAGGCAAGACCTAAACCATTATCTAATGTTCCACCAACAAACAGACTAGGACTTAATTTTACCTGATCTGTACCTGTCGCATATTCAGAGTTTAATGCCATGGTACCTTTAAAGTCTTCAGGAATGCTACGTGTGGCAAAGTTGATAATACCGCCGACATTTTGTGGCCCAAAACGGACAGAACCTGCTCCACGGACTACATCAACAGATTCTATATTTCCTAAAGAGACCGGTGCCATAGAAAGCTGTGGTTGTCCATAAGGTGCAAATGACATCGGTATGCCATCGATCAACACGGTTGAACGTGGAGAGAGGCGAGAAGTTAATCCACGAACGCCAATATTTAATGAAACATCGCTACCGCCAGTACCATTATTTTCTTGAACCTGAACACCAGGAACTTGGCGTAACGCATCTTTTAGAGATGTTGCTGCGCTTTCGTTTAAGCGTTTACGGTCAATAATGGTCCGCGCACCGGCATGCTTTTGCACCTTTTTTTCATTGGCGTTTTCCAGCCAGTTACCTTGAGTTTCAATGGTGATGGTCGGTAAAACATTAGCTTGCGCGGTATCTGTATTTTCAGCAGCAGAAGCCATAGTGGCAACCATGCTTATACCTACGGCAATACTCAGCGGTAATAAAGGGAAGTTTTGAAGCTTTGGAGATTTTTTGCTTGAACTATACATAAAAGTGTGAGCAATGGAGAGAGTGCGCGTATCATAATCTTGAGTGTGATAAATTTAAATAAGGATGATTATCATTTAAAACTATGAATATGATTAAGCTAATAGACTTTTTAATTTAAATAAAGAATAGGTGTAATTTATAGTCAAAAAAACCGCACTAAAGCACGGTTTTTTAAAATGAATTTAATTATTTGAACTGGATAGAGCCATTTGCACTGACCGTGATTTTAGATTCACCACCTGCCATTTCTTGTTCAGGAATAGCATCGGCACTTGCAGCTTTCATCATCGCCATACGCGGAACTGGCTGACCACCATAATTGCTGGTATTTAAATTAATATTAACTAAGTTGTAGCCTGATTTATTCCATGCCTGAGCGAGCGCTTGGGCACGTTGTTGAAAGTTTTTGGATACTTCAACCATCAGTTCATTTTCAACTTTTTTACGCTGTGCATCTGACACACTAAAGCTGATGGATTGAGTTTGGAAATTTTGTTGTAACTCGCTCACCAATTGGCTAGCTGCTTTAAAGTCTGTACTTTCTAAACGCACTTCGGCACGACCACGCCATTCTTTCAATTTACGACTGTCATTGTCATAAATCGGGTAGGTGCTTTGAGATCCCGTTTCGATTTTTACCGCAGGGTATTTACGGGCTGTGTTCACCGCTTGGGTCATCAATTGGTTGATTTGGGTAGCAAGTTCAGCCGGCTGTTTATTTGATTTTTCAATATATAAAACGGCATACATTTGGTCGTTCGACACTTGGCGAGTAGCATCCGCCTGAATATTCACGATGTTGTAATTGAGTGGGTCAGCTGCTTGAGTTGCTGCTGCCAAACCTAGACCGGATGCTAATAAAACAGTGGATAAGATAATTTTACGCATTGTTATGACCTATTCTTCTTTCAGAATGATTAATTTAGCTTATGCTGTTATCTTAAAAGGGGATTGTGATGGATTAAAGGAAAATCTGTGGTGGGATTGTAAATCTTTCAAGAAAAATAAATGTAGTGCTTGATGAATTATTTATTTAAATAATCAGTACTTAGTTGTTTAAATAATTGATGATTACAATAATCATTCATAAGTTGTAAAAAAGCATAAAATAAAAAGGTTTTCTTTGTTTTGTCACACTGTAAGATGATAATTCAAGATATCCATGGAATAGATCTGTTTTTTCTCTAAATTATCTTTTTATTTGATCATAAAAGTGATTTATTTTCTTGAAAAAGTCTGTATCATCCGCCCTCTAGTTAGCCATTATATAGAGAGCTCTTAAAACTAACTGGAACTCATAAAGCACCGAGTCAAAGGACCGCAAGTCACCCGACTTATTTCTTTTAACCCATATCAGAGATGGTAATTCGATATGAGCGTTTCTTCTGTAAACCCTGCCACTAATTCTACTAACGAATACTATTTGACTCGCCAAAGCCAGATGGAATCCAATGTTCGTAGCTATCCGCGTAAACTTCCACTTGCGATAGCAAAAGCTTTAGGTTGTTGGGTTACTGATGTTGAAGGTACAGAGTACCTCGATTGTTTAGCTGGGGCAGGAACATTGGCATTAGGCCATAATCATCCTGCGGTAATTCAAAGTATCCAAGACACACTTGCAAGTGGCCTCCCATTGCATACTTTGGATTTAACAACGCCTTTAAAAGATGCTTTTACTGAAGCACTACTTGAGCAATTACCTGGTGGTAAAGAAGAGTATTGTCTACAGTTCTGTGGCCCGTCTGGTGCAGATGGTACAGAAGCAGCAATTAAATTAGCAAAAACTTACACTGGTCGTAGTTCAGTAATCAGCTTCTCAGGTGGCTACCATGGTATGACTCACGGTTCTTTAGCAATGACAGGTAACTTGTCTGCTAAAAATGCTGTGAACGGCTTAATGCCGGGTGTTCAATTTATGCCGTATCCGCATGAATACCGTTGCCCATTAGGCATAGGTGGTGAAGCGGGTGTAGACGCATTAACGTATTATTTCGAAAACTTCATTGAAGACGTAGAAAGCGGTGTAACGAAACCTGCAGCTGTAATCTTGGAAGCAATCCAAGGCGAAGGCGGTGTAGTGACTGCACCTGTAAAATGGTTAAAGAAAATCCGCGAAGTGACTGAAAAGCACAACATCGTGTTGATTCTTGATGAAGTACAAGCGGGCTTTGCACGTTCAGGTAAAATGTTTGCCTTTGAACATGCAGGTATTGAGCCAGACGTCATTGTAATGTCTAAAGCGGTAGGTGGTAGCTTACCACTTGCAGTATTGGGCATTAAACGTAAGTTTGACGCATGGCAACCAGCGGGTCACACGGGTACATTCCGTGGTAACCAACTTGCTATGGGTACTGGTCTTGCAACTATCAAAACCATCAAAGAACAAAACTTGGCTCAAAACGCACAAGAGCGTGGCGACTTCTTACAAGCTGAAATTAAAAAATTAGCGGTAGAATTCCCATGTATCGGTAACGTACGTGGCCGTGGTTTGATGATTGGTGTTGAAATCGTTGATGAACGTCAAAAAGCAGATCACATGGGTTCTTTACCAGGTGATTCTCAATTGGCAGCAGCAATTCAAGCAGCATGTTTCAACAACAAATTGTTGTTAGAAAAAGGTGGTCGTAACGGTACAGTAATTCGTTTACTTTGCCCATTGATCATCAACCAAGCTGAATGTGAAGAAGTGATTGTTCGCTTCAAGAAAGCTCTTGCTGAAGCACTAGTTGCAACTCGAGGCGCGTAAGACATGGTAGATTTTGCAGAACATCGTAAAGCGTTATTCTGCAATGATGCACAATCTATTGCTGACTACCAGTCAGCAATGGGCGAAGCGGTAAAAGCCGTTTCTGCATGGTTGCAAAATGACAAAATGTACACCGGCGGTAGTATTAAAGAGCTTCGTAGTGCAATTGCATTCAATCCTTCTAAAGAAGGTATGGGTGTACAAAAATCACTAGACCGTATGGTTGAGCTGTTCTTAAACAAAAGCTTAAAAGTACATCACCCACATTCTTTAGCGCATTTGCATTGCCCAACAATGGTAACAAGCCAAATCGCTGAAGTGCTGATCAATGCGACTAACCAATCTATGGACTCATGGGATCAAAGCCCTGCAGGTTCATTGATGGAAGTTCAATTGATTGATTGGCTTCGCCAAAAAGTTGGCTATGGTGCAGGTCAAGCAGGTGTATTCACCTCTGGCGGTACGCAGTCTAACTTAATGGGTGTTTTGCTTGCACGTGATGCATGTATTGCTAAAAACTGGAAAGACGAAAACGGTAACCCGTGGTCTGTTCAGCGTGATGGCGTACCTGCGGAAGCAATGCGTAACGTAAAAGTGATCTGTTCTGAAAATGCACACTTCTCTGTGCAAAAGAACATGGCCATGATGGGTATGGGTTTCCAATCTGTTGTCACTGTTCCTGTAGATGCAAATGCACGCATGGATATAGACGCGCTTGAGAAAACCATGGCGCACCTTCAAGCTGAAGGTAAAATTGTAGCATGTGTGGTTGCAACTGCGGGTACAACCGATGCAGGCGCAATTGACCCATTGAAAGAAGTGCGTGCAATCACCAACAAATATGACGCGTGGATGCATATCGACGCAGCATGGGGCGGTGCACTGATTCTTTCAAATGACTATCGTTCAATGTTAGATGGTATTGAACTGTCTGACTCGGTAACGCTTGATTTCCATAAGCATTACTTCCAAACGATTTCATGTGGCGCATTTTTGCTTAAAGATGAATCGAACTATCGTTTCATGCATTATGAAGCTGAGTATTTAAACTCTGCTTATGATGAAGAGCATGGCGTTCCTAACTTAGTATCTAAGTCACTACAAACAACTCGCCGTTTTGACGCGTTGAAATTGTGGATGACGGTTGAAGCGTTAGGTGAAGAGCTTTACGGTTCGATGATTGATCATGGTGTAGGTCTAACACGTGATGTTGCAGACTATATTACTGCCACTGACGGTCTAGAAATGTTGGTTGCACCACAATTTGCATCAGTATTGTTCCGTGTAGTGCCAGCAGGCTACCCAGCTGAATTGTTAGATACCTTAAACCAAAACGTAGCAGACGAATTGTTTGCACGTGGTGAAGCGAATATTGGTGTAACTAAAGTAGGTCAAGTTCAATCATTAAAAATGACCACTTTAAGCCCAGTGGCAACTTTAGACAACGTGAAGAACTTGCTTGCTCTTGTGCTTGCAGAAGCGGATCGTATCAAAGGTCCAATCGCTGAAGGTACATATACTCCTGCAATTGACTAATCATCATTTTGTAGGTGTAGAAGAAGGAGCTCATTTGAGCTCCTTTTTTTTAAATGAAAAGGCGCTTAATTTATTACATGGCCACAATTTTTCATTGAAAGATAATAGTTTACTGCGTAGGCAGATTGTTACTTTGAGGGATCAAAGTAACTAAAATCCTTCTCAGGTAAAAGGTACATCCATGTGACCATTACCTTATAGTGACATCCCTGTCGCCAGTTGCGATAGTCATTGATGTTTATCATTTGATGAATGAGATACCACAATATTTATAACCAATATAAGACTTGTAAAGGAGTTTCCCTCTCCTTGTAGGAGAGGGTTAGGGTGAGGTGAATGCAATACGATATTGATGTTATGCCGCAAATAATGGACTAAAACCTTTTTTACGCAATAATTTGCGGTACATGCTGGAACTGCGGTCCGCCGGGAAATGCGCTTCGATGCTTAAATCCAAAGGCAAATATTCAGGCTTTTGTGATTCAGAGACTAATCGGTCTTCCTCAAATATTTTCAGGTTAAAGTCGTAAGCATCTTCGACAGGTAAGTCCTTGTCATAATTACGGCAAATGGGAGCAAATAGACGGGTGGAGCGGGCAGTCATCGGTGAAGCCACATTCATAATCACTTGCTTGCTGTCGTTTGGAAAATGTATGGTGAGTGTTGCAGTAAAAGGCAGATGAATTTCAAAATGCCGCAGCCATTGAAAGCCATCTTGTCCACGTTGTTCTAAACCAATCGGGTAGCGCCCAACACTGCTCCAATAATCCGCATTAAACCCTGTTTCAGTCTCAAATGTTTTATAGTCAGGTACTTCTACATTTTCAGGGTCACCAAAGGTATCGGGATGTACCCATGCAAAATGCGCAACATCAATAAAGCCTTCAAGCTGCCGGCCTGCAAAACATTGAAAATCGACCGTTGGGCACACCAATTGCTGAAACTCGGCTTCATCCCAATATGGCATTGCAGGGATATTCGGCGCAGTATCTTTAGCGGCAGTAAGTGAGCACCATATCAGTCCATAACGCTCAACAGCAGCATAAGTACGTAAGTTAAAGCGAGGTGAAATTTTGTGCTCAGGATGTGCAGGGATGCGATTGCAATGACCATGTTCACCAAAGCGTAAACCATGATAGCGGCAGACCACGCCTAGACCATCATTTTTACCTAAACTTAGGGGTACGCCGCGGTGTGGGCAGGCATCTTTAGCGATAATCAGTTCATCTCCCATTTTATAAATGACGAGCGGCATATCTAAAAGCATGGTGCCATAAGGTTGTTCGCTGATTTCACGTGCTAATGCAATCGGATACCAATATTCTGCAAGTAAGTGCCAGTCATGTTCTTCAAAAGTCATATGCACAGGCAAGTCCGGATTAAATGTCGCAATGGCTTTGCTGGTCATTTTAGGCTCTGTTTTTATGTAAACTTGCATATTGAGCGAACTAAAAATGTAATGAAATTTCAATTATTGGAATACGGAGGAATAAAAAATCGAACATGCAAATGTGCAACATTCAGAAAAGGAGGGGAAATTGAAAAAAGAAAATAAGACAAAATATGACAAGGACATGAATTCTTACGAATATCAAAGTAGAAATAAATAAGACCAATACTTTGATAAATTTCATTACATATTGAAAAATAAAGAATTATATTTAAATCAATGAGCAATCATCAATTATCATAAAAGCGTCATAAAGATGTAACCTAACTGTCATACTCTAAAATCAAAATGCGTATATCGAAAAAGTACAAGACTTTAAAAATAAAAGTGGCGTACTCCAATAAATGCATCAATTAAGAGAGATGAGAATGCGCTTAAATCATATCGCACTTGCTATGGTACTCACTACTGGGGCAACAGTCGCTACAACTGCAAATGCAGCTCGTGACACGATCCAAATTGCTGGTTCTTCAACTGTACTGCCTTATGCAAGTATTGTTGCAGAAGAGTTTGGTAATACATTCCCACAATTTAAAGCACCTGTCGTAGGTTCAGGCGGTACTTCAGGTGGTTTGAAACAATTCTGTAATGGCGTTGGTGATAACACTATCGATATTGCTAATGCATCTCGTAAAATTAAAGGTACTGAATTGGCTGCATGTAAAAAAGCAGGTGTAAACCAAGTTCTTGAGATTAAAGTAGGTTATGACGGTATCGTGTTTGCATCAAACGCTAAAAAAGCCGCATTCAAACTTCGCCCACAGCACGTATTTGCTGCACTTGCTGCTGAATTACCTTCAAAAGGTAAATTGGTTCCAAACCCATACACACGTTGGAATCAAATCGACCCAACTTTACCAAACGAAGCAATCACTTTAGTTATTCCTGCATCAAATCACGGTACTCGTGAAGTATTCCAAGAGAAAATGGTCGATGCTGGCTGTGAAACTTACCAAGCATTTGCGAAGCTAGATAAAGATGCAAAGAAAAAGGCATGTTCTACATTCCGTAAAGATGGCCGTGTAATTGAAATTGCTGGTGACTATACAGAGACATTGGCACGCTTAAAAACTTCACCTAACGCTGTAGGTGTATTCGGTCTAGGTTTCTATGACCAAAACCGTGACAAGTTACGTGTAGCAACTGTGAATAATGTAGCGCCATCTGAGAAAACAATTCTGAATGGTTCTTACCCTGTATCACGTCCATTGTTCTTCTACGTGAAAGGTGAACATCTTAAATCCATCAAAGGCTTGAAAGAATTTACAGAATTCTTTGTAAGCAAAAAAGTATCTGGTAAAGGTTCTAAGTTAGAAAAAGCAGGTCTGATTTCAATGTCTGACAAAGAACGTGCTGCGGTACTTGCAAACTTCAAAGCGGGTAAGGCTGTTAAATAAAAGTATGGAATTAGCCAATGGCAGGGTCGACCTGCCATTGGTTTTTTTGCAAAGAAACAGTTTTTTCAAAATGTGTCATTGAAGAAACAGTGGAGATTACATGAATCTGCTCCTCATTGGTGTGTTACTGGCGATTATTGCCATTGCCTATCAAGTTGGCTTAACCAAGAGTCGTAAACTTGCAGGTAAAGGGAATAACTCAGCAATGCTGCATTCTCGACCGGGCTATTATGGTGTTTTGGTCGCTTTATGGTGTGGGATTCCCGCTTTTTTAATCTTGATTGTTTGGAACTTGGTTGAACCGAGTATTTTTCAACATGTTATTTTAAATAATGTTCCTGAAAATATTCGTTTAAGTTTAGATCCTGCAAGCACAAGCGTAATGGTTGACCGCGTTCAAGCGATTGCTTCTGGTTTTGGAGTAAGTGATACGCCAGCTGCATATGAACTTGCAGCAGCAGAACAGTTAAAGAAAATTGAAAGCATCGGCTCATATGCAAAATTGGCCGTTGTGATTTGTGCGGCATTGATTGGTTTAGTCATGGCTAAACGCCGCATCGCAGAAAAATATCGTGCACGTAACCAAGTCGAAAAAGTTATTAATATCGCATTGGCACTGTGTTCGGGGGTCGCCATCCTGACAACAGTTGGCATTGTGATGTCGATGTTCAGTGAAGCCATGCGTTTCTTTAGTTTTGTCAGTCCACTCGATTTCTTCTTAGGCACTGAATGGAACCCAGGTTTTAGTACATCAGGGAATGCCGAAGGTAGTTATGGTTTGCTGCCACTCCTTTGGGGCACACTCATGGTTAGTGGTATTGCACTACTGGTTGCTGTTCCGGTTGGTCTGATGATTGCGATTTATTTGGCTGAATATGCAAAGCCAAGTTTCCGTGCTTGGGCAAAACCTGCCATAGAAGTTCTCGCAGGTATTCCAACCATCGTTTACGGTGTATTTGCCTTAATGATTATTGGACCCTTTGCAAAACAGCTTGGCGCATATATTGGACTCGATATTAATGCAACCAGTGCTCTAACAGCAGGCTTTGTGATGGGGATTATGATTATCCCATTCGTTTCATCATTATCTGATGACATCATTACTCAAGTTCCTCGCGCGCTTCGTGACGGTTCACTCGGTTTGGGTGCAACAAAATCAGAAACTATTCGCCAAGTAGTGATACCTGCAGCTTTGCCGGGCATTATCGGTGCATTTTTATTGGCAGCATCTCGTGCAATTGGTGAAACCATGATTGTGGTACTTGCAGCAGGGAACAGTCCTTTACTACACATTAATCCGCTCGAAGCAGTGTCTACAGTCACCATTACCATCGTAAACCAATTAACAGGTGATACAGACTTTGCGAGTCCTCAAGCATTGGTTGCTTTTGCACTCGGTTTAACACTGTTTGTGATTACCTTAGGGCTGAATATTGTTGCATTGTACATTGTGCGTAAATACCGTGAGCAATACGAATGAGTACGACGAATACATCAAACATGGATCAAAAATTTGATTCACATGCAGCCGCTGAGCTTCGTGAAAAACGTAAGAAAATCATTGAAAACTCTTTGGCGAAAAGACATCGTAAAGAAAAGACCTTCCGTGTCTTGGGCTTTAGTGCAGTAGTGACGGGTTTATTTTTCGTCGTGCTATTGTTTGGTAGTATTTTAGCCAAAGGTTTACCTGCATTTTGGCAAAGCTCAATGACGGTACCTGTGTTTTTTGATCCAAACATTGTCAAAGTTGGTGCGAAACCAATTCAAAAAGAAGGTGAATCACCTGCACAGTTCCAAGAGCGTTACATTGCTTGGCAAACTGAAATGGGCATGGTGGATTGGGATGCGCTCATCGTAAATGGCATCATAGCAAAAGATCCAGCGATTGCCTCACAACGTGATGATCTCAACAGTTTATATACAAGTTCAGAAGCTTATCGCTTACGTGACATGGTAATGGCAGATCCGTCATTGATTGGTCAAAAACAAGATTTTAAAATCCTTGCAGATGCTAATGTCGATGTCTGGTTGGCTGGTAATATTGACCGCAGCTTGCCTGACGAACAGCAACAATTGAGCCCAGAAGTACGCCAACTTGCAGATAAACTTAAAGCTGATGGTGTTATTACTAACTCATTTAATACTGAAATATTTAAGAATCCAGACTCTCGTAGCTCACCTGCAACTTCAGGTTTAGCTGGGGCGTTTATGGGGTCGTTATTTATGATGCTGATCGTGATCATTATTTCGATTCCAATTGGTGTAGCATCTGCAATTTACTTAGAAGAGTTTGCACCTAAAAACTGGATTACCGATGTTGTCGAAGTCAATATTAACAATCTAGCAGCGGTTCCTTCGATTGTCTTTGGTTTGCTTGGTGCAGCGATCTTTATTGGTTGGATGCATATGCCGCTTTCGGCTCCTGTGGTTGGTGGTTTAGTCTTAAGTTTGATGACTTTGCCAACGGTCATTATTACCACACGTGCTTCACTAAAAGCTGTTCCTCCATCGATCCGCCAAGCCGCTTTAGGTTTGGGTGCATCACGTTTACAAACTGTATTTCACCATGTCTTGCCACTGGCATTACCGGGTATCTTAACTGGTGCCATTATTGGTGTTGCGCAAGCCCTAGGTGAAACTGCTCCATTATTATTGATTGGTATGAGTGCCTTTGTGGCAAGTGTACCAGCCACTCCTTTAGATCAATCCACTGCATTACCTGTACAAATTTTCCTTTGGCAAGGTAATGAGCTACGTAACTTCTTTGAAGGACGTACCGCAGCAGCAATCATTGTACTTCTTGCTCTCATGATCGGCTTAAACAGTTTAGCCATCTGGTTACGTAAGAAATTTGAAGTACGCTGGTAATTGAGGGCATTATATGAATAGCGTCGTTACAACTGAAAAGAATTCCTTATATCAGGATAAGTCCGTGAATCCAGAACAAACACAATTTACCTCTGCTCAGGGCAGCCAAAAACAAACCAATACTGCGTTTGTGTCACAATTCGATACGCAATCTAGCGCGAAAAAAGATGCGAAATCGAGCAATGTGAAAATCAGTACCAATGATGTGCATGTGTACTATGGTGAATCTGAAGCGATCAAAGGCATTGATCTGAACATTTATGAAAATGAAGTGATTGCCTTTATTGGACCGTCTGGTTGTGGTAAGTCAACGTTTCTACGTACGCTCAACCGTATGAATGACACGATTGATTCTTGTCGTGTGACAGGGCAAGTGCTCATGGATAATCAAGATATCTATGATCCAAATCTCGATGTGGTGTTACTTCGTGCCCAAGTGGGTATGGTTTTCCAAAAGCCGAACCCATTTCCAAAGTCAATTTTTGACAATGTGGCTTATGGTCCAAAATTGCATGGATTGGCACGTGACAAATACGATATGGAAGAAATTGTTGAAAATAGCCTACGTAAAGCAGGGCTTTGGGATGAAGTGAAAGACCGTTTGAGCCAACCGGGTACGGGGCTTTCAGGTGGTCAGCAGCAACGTCTATGTATTGCGCGAACCATTGCAGTCAGTCCTGAAGTAATTTTGATGGATGAACCTTGTTCAGCACTCGACCCGATTGCAACAGCAAAAGTGGAAGAACTCATCACCGAGCTATCCGCGCAATATACCATTGCGATTGTGACACACTCGATGCAGCAAGCAGCGCGTGTATCTGACCGTACCGCATATTTCCATTTGGGAGATTTGATTGAAGTGAATTCCACTGAAAAAGTCTTTACCCAACCAGATCATCAGCTGACAGAAGCGTATATTACGGGGCGTTTTGGTTAATCTAGACTATTTAAAATTAGAGCCGAAAGGCTCTTTTTTTATGGAGTAAGTAATTTGGTAGAAAAGTCTTGATAAAAAAATGCACAATTTGGCTCAATGAGAATTATTTTCAAAAAATAGATTGAATTTTTGTGATGCAACCCACATGTTATACAACATAAATATGAATTAAATGAGTTTCAATTTTATGCTATTTCATAATCCCAAGTTGCCTGCGGAAATTCGTGTAAGTCACTTAAATGCACGTATTAATGAACAACGAAAAAAAATTGCGCAAACCACTGCATCTAAACTTGAGCTGCTGCAACTAAGCCAACAATTATCAAAAGAAGCGCGCGCACGTAAAAAGAATAACCAAAAAATTTATGTTATCGATTTTAATGGTGATACCGCTGCATCTGCGGTGACAAGCCTGCGTGAAGAAATTACCCTAATCTTAGCGACAGCAAAAGCTGGGCGCGACCGCGTAGTTTTACGTTTAGAAAGTCCAGGCGGGATGGTGCATGGCTATGGTCTGGCTGCAGCACAATTAGTACGTTTACGTGATGCTGGATTTAACTTAACCATTTGTGTGGACAAAGTTGCTGCAAGTGGTGGCTATATGATGGCCTGCATTGCAAATGAAATTGTTTCAGCTCCATTTGCAGTTGTGGGATCGATTGGCGTGGTTGCACAAGTGCCAAACTTTAACCGTTTATTGAAAGAAAAACATATCGATTTTGAACTGTATACAGCAGGTCAGTTCAAACGTACCGTCACTATGTTTGGTGAAAATACGGCTGAAGGTAAAGCCAAATTTGAAGAAGAGTTACAGCAAACCCATAACTTGTTTAAACACTTTGTTGAAAAATACCGTCCTCAGCTTAATGTCGATAAAGTTGCAACAGGTGAGCACTGGTATGGTCAAGATGCCATTGATCTTAATCTAGTCGATAAATTGCAAACGTCAGATGAATATCTGTTAAGTCTCATGCCACAACATGATGTATATATGATTGAAACCCGCAAAAAGCCAACACTTGGTGAGAAGTTGGGCTTACAAGCAGCACAAATTGCGGATTCATTGGTTCCTGCAGTCATGTCTAAAGTGATGGAGTCATTGAGCAAAGCCAATTCGAGTCTCGTGCAGTTGCGTGATCCAAAGCTTTAATTCTTTAAGTTTAAAAGCCAATCCAAAGATTGGCTTTTAATGGTTGGGTTTCTCAAATAAAGGGCTTTAAAACTGAAATCTGTATTTAATTTTCGTTTGATATTATTATTTTTTATCCTTACTTCTGTTTTAGTTTTTTAACTATATTTCTAATAATCAGCAGTCTGAGGAAATTAAAATAACGGATAGCCAACACCCAATAAATTTAGAATTGAAGCAAAAGGCCCAAGAAATTTTTGGCAATATTCTTATATTGGAAGGAAGTTATAGTTCTTACTCCTCGCATGATGTACTTTATAGTATCCATTATAAAGATTTCAGTATCGCTGATTTTTTAATTTATCATGATGAAATTTTGAAGAAAAACGAATGGGTTTTTCTGAAAAAAATGGCCCAGTCATATATTTATTGTCAAAATCGTCGCCAGTTAGAGATTATTCCCCCCGAAGATATTAATTAAAAATGTAGATAATGAAGAGGGGGATATCATTAGACAATTGGATGAAGAATGGAATATTAATTTTTATCATTCAAGAAATAGCCATTTTAGTCAGTGTTCGAAACATGATAATTCTCATGAATGAAATAAATAATACGGTTCTTTTTTGTTTAATTATAATGTGTGAGTAATTATTCTGGGACTGGAAGAGTGCTCCTAGTAAAAATAGCATTTTAGGTAGTTAGAAGCTTAACTTTTAGCATATGTTATCTTTTTAAACTTTATATTTTTATGATTCTAGAAGATCACCCAATACTTAGTAATACGAATCAACTCATATATTACATTGGCTTTTTTATGCCAAAATTACTCAATAAATAATTATATATTAGGGTTTGTCTGTTCAGCACCAATTTGATAAGGTACTTAACTAATTATTTATTAGATGTTTATTACATAATAACACTGAGGGCGAAATGACAAAAATTGTCGTGATATCAAAGAAAGATCAAACGATTTTAAAAGAAACTCAGGCCACAAAAATACAAATATCTCAACCGTCCGTTATTCAGTTAGAACTCAAGCCAGCCGATATTCAGTCGATCCATCGGGTAGGTAATCAATGTGTGATTACCCTGAAAAATGGTCAAAAAATCGTGATTGATCATTTTTATACAGATGACTTTAGCTCTGATAATTCTTTGGTTTTACATAGTGGGCCAGAGCAATTTGAGCTAGTCGAAATGGATGTCGATGGCAAAACGGTGAGTTATCGTTCAGTGAATGAATTTGCGCAGCCTTTATCTGCATCGACACAGTTAAATCAGGCAACAACACCTGCTCAAGCTACGGAAGTTGCAAGTGAGGATGATGGTTCGCCATCACTACTTAAGGCAGGATTGGCGATCTTGGGTGCAGAAGCGGTATATCTGCTGGCTTTTGACAAAGAAGATGAACAATCCTCTAGCAATGACAAAACAGCACCAAGTACGCCAACTGGAAGTTTTGATAGTGATGGAAAAGTCGTGTCCGGCAAGGCGGAAGCTGGTGCAACGGTTTATATCGTAGATGCCAAAGGCAATACGATTGGTCAATCTAAAGTAGATGCCGATGGCAACTATAAAATTACTTTAGATGACGCGATTACAGACGGCAATCGCGTAATTTTGTACGCTAAAGACAAGGCAGGAAATAGTTCACAATCGACGATATTGACGGGTAATAAAGATACAATTTCGCCGGACGCGGCAAATGCACAAGTGGATGAAAGCGGTAAGTTTGTCTCTGGTTTTGCCGAAGCGGGTGCAAAAGTTTATGTTTATGCTGCAGATGGCACAACGCTTTTAGGTGGGCCTGTGACTGCGGCAAGTGATGGCAATTTCTCCATTGCATTAAGTAATACTTTACAAGCAGGTGAGACGGCTAAAGTCATTGTAGAAGATAAAGCCGGCAACAAATCTGAAGTGCAGTCAGTTGAGATGGGCAAAGATACGCTTCGACCTGATCAACCTAAGATTGAAGTGAATAAAGCCGGAACTGAACTGGTTGGTACTGCCGAAGCCAATAGCACCATTCAAATATTAGATGCAAATTTACAAGTCATTGCTACCACTACGGTAGATGCCAATGGTCAATTTAAACTGACATTGTCCCCAGCACTGTCGGATAGTAATAAGACAACTATTATTGTGGTTGATGCAGCAGGGAATCAATCGTTACCTTTAAATGTCACTGCTGGAACGGATAATACGGCACCCGTTGCACCAACAGCAATAATCAATACTGATGGTACAGAGGTGTCGGGAAGCGCTGAAATTGGTGCCAAAATTACCATTAAAAACAGTGCAGGAAATACGCTTGGTACCGCAACTGTAGGTGACGATGGTCGCTATACGGTGAAATTAAGCAGCGCAGTAACAGATAATAATGTTGTCCAAGTGACTGCGACAGATGCCGCTGGCAATAGCTCAAAGAGCACGCAAGTCATTGGAACAAAGGACACGATTGCTCCTTCCGCGCCGACATTGACGACTGTGTATGATGATCGCGAGACTACAAAGCTCACCATTAAACAGGGGGAGAGCACTCAAGATTCAACCCCAAGTTTTGAAGGCAAAGGTGAGGCCAATGCCACGATCACCATTTATAAAAATGGCGTCGCAGTGGCAACGGTCAAAGCAGATACCAGTGGAAAATGGTTGTATACACCAGAATCTGACTTAGCTGCAGGCAAGTACAGTTATAGTTTTACCCAAACGGATCTGGCTGGAAATACCAGTGCCAAAAGCTCAGCATTTGATTTTACAGTTGAAGTGATGACAGTTGCTAAAGCGAGTTTATTCTTGATCTCAGAAGAACAGGCTTCGAATGAATTACATGATCAAGCATCGCAGTTAATAGATGATAATAATGTATTTGATGTACTTGCGCAGCACAGTGTGTCGAGCTTTAGCTTAGACGAAACTAACGCATTCATTCCTAATGATCAAATTAATTTGAACAGCTTATTGAGCAATCACGAACCAAATATTGCTCTTGATGAAATATCAGATGATTCATCTTATTTATATCCGTCTATCAATCCGGTATCGGGTGTCACAGCAGTTTCAAATACAGAGCTTCAAACAGCATGGGGCGCTTTAGATCCGTTAGATCAAACCTTAAATGCGCTACCACTGTATTAATTCATCCATTCATGAATATAGCGATAAAAAAGCACTCTAATGAGTGCTTTTTTATTTAGGATTTTTTCAGATTGAAATATAAAAGGCCGCCAGTGATCATCGCACCAAATGTTGCAAGCAGCATATCTTTATGCGCATCCCAAATATCACCTTGTTGCCCATTGTAATTTTCAGCGTCCTCTGGTGATAAGCCAATGGCAATCAGCCATTCGATCCATTCATAAAATAAACTGGTCGCCATGACGAATTGTACGACCAATAAAAAGAGTGTTCCGGCTTTTAACTGCGGTAGCCAGATTTGAAATATGCGATAAAAGAACGGGTAGAGCAGCAAACCATAGGCAAGATGTACAAGCCGATCATACATATTCCGAGTCCATCCCATGCTTTGGTCAAGGTTGAAACCGAGGAGAGCTTGTGTCCATTCAGAATAAGGCACATAAGAATATAAATAATGTGCACCAATGACATGAATCAGTAAAAAGCCAAGATACAGACAAACTGTTCTGAAAGTTAGCCCTATTTTATAGAGGAAAACGAGCAACACGATCAGCATAAACGCTGTGCCGATTTGATGGAGGATATACGCTTCCATTTCTAAAGGTTGGATACTGGCGATCACAATGGCAAGCGTTAATAACGCAAAAGCTAAGATGTGCTTAAGTTTTAATTTGAAATCAATCATGAAAAGGCAAAGCTCAAAATTTTTATCGGTGTGCAATGGTTATAATTCGCGGCAAGTATAGCCATAATGCGATGAAAGATGTTAGTTCGACGGCGTTAGAATTTGTGCATTATTTTTTCAAATGTCATCAGCTAGCAACTAGGGATAAGTATTTTCAAAAAGATTGTATTAAACTCAGATGAATATCGATGTTTAAGTATTTGGAAGTAACTATGGCCGTTGTTGAGGCATTTATTGCGACTCAAAATTGTTATTTTAACTATGAGTTTGAAGAACTTAATTTAACAGATGATTTTCCAGAAGAGCTCTCTGTGTCTTTGCGCGGCATGATGTTTCGCCATGAGATTCAATATCCCGATGCCACATATTATGTTTATTATTCAGATGTTTTAACAGGCTGTGAATTACAACGGATGAAAGATGATTGGGCGAAATATTGCCCTGCAGAATAAAATTACTTCTAAATTTTCTCTCTCCTTGTATAAGAGGGTTTGGGGGTGGAAATTCTCATCCTCTTGCGGAGCATGCTCCTCATCCCAAAGGGAGTAGGAGTATATAGGTGGAAACAAAAAACGAGGCATGATGCCTCGTTTTTTTGATCTATCTAAAATTAGATTTTAGAAATAAGATCTTTAATGTTTGCTGCTTGAGTTGATGCATTACCTGTATATGTTGCAGGTGTCATTTCAGCAAGACGTGCACGGTCAGCAGCAGGAACAGCTTCAAGCTCATTACCATTTACGAAATCAACCATCATTTCGCGAGTCATTGCTTGACCACGAGTGAGGGCTTTAAGTTTTTCGTATGGTTTTTCAACTGCATAACGACGCATAACAGTTTGAATCGGTTCAGCAAGCACTTCTTGAGCATGGTCAAGATCTTCTAGAATACGTTGAGCATTCAATTCAAGTTTGCCAATACCTTTAGAGCAAGCTTCAAATGCAATCAAACTTTGTGCAAAACCAACACCCATGTTACGAAGCACAGTTGAGTCAGTTAAGTCACGCTGCCAACGAGATACAGGAAGTTTTTCACCAAGGTGAGCCAATACCGCATTCGCAATACCCAAGTTACCTTCAGAGTTTTCGAAGTCAATTGGATTAACTTTATGTGGCATTGTTGAAGAACCAACTTCGCCTTCTTTCAAACGTTGTTTGAAGAAACCAAGTGAGATATAGCCCCAAACGTCACGGTTAAAGTCGATCAAAATCGTATTGAAACGACGTAGCGCATCAAAAAGTTCCGCCATGTAGTCATGCGGTTCGATTTGAGTGGTGTACGGGTTAAATTTTAAGCCTAAAGATTCAACAAATGCTTGTGAATGCGCAGGCCAGTTAATTTCAGGGTAAGCAGAGTAGTGCGCGTTGTAGTTACCTACTGCACCATTGATTTTACCAAGTAATTCAACTTGTTTAAATTGTTTGATTTGACGTGCAAGGCGGTAAGCCACGTTCGCCATTTCTTTACCCAAAGTTGTTGGGCTTGCAGTTTGACCGTGTGTACGAGACAACATTGGTTGTTCAGCGTGTTGTTCAGCCAAAGCAACGATTGAATCGATGATTTGCTGCATTGCTGCAACTAAAACTTCACGGCCATTTTTAAGCATTAAAGCGTGAGACAAGTTGTTGATGTCTTCTGATGTACATGCAAAGTGAATAAATTCGCCTGCATTTTTAAGCTCATCGATATGTGCGATTTGCTCTTTTAAGAAGTACTCAACTGCTTTTACGTCATGGTTTGTTGTACGTTCAATTTCTTTAATACGGTTTGCATTGTCTTCAGAGAAATTTGCAACGATTGCGTCAAGTGCAGCATTCGTTTCAGCACTGAATGCAGGAACTTCGGTGATTTCAGGACGGTTTGCAAGCGCTTGTAACCAACGCACTTCAACAGTCACACGAGCATGGATTAAACCAAACTCAGAGAGGAAGGGACGTAGAGCATCACATTTGCTTGCGTAACGTCCATCTAATGGAGAAAGTGCGGTTAAAGCGTTCATAGCGATTCCTTAAATTTTGGAATTAAACGTAAAACAAAAAGCCCGTACTGCATCAGTTAAACCACCTGATACTGTAAACGGGCAAGATCTTGAATATCTTGTAGTAGCTTGCGCTTACTGAAAATCATACCCCATGAGCTACCACCGAGCTGACGCCATAAATGTGCCATTTGTAAGCCGGTAAATAAGGTGGCGCGAATGCGATTGGTATGAGAGGTGTCTTTAAATGCTTCGGCATTACCACGAACCATAATACGTGGATTAATTTGGCCAGCAGTTTCAATATAGGTTTGCGCTAAATTGGCAATGATACTTGGATGTAAATAATTATTATCGAAAAAGGAAAGCTGTCTTAGGATTTTTTGTTGGGATTGTTCAATGATTTCGACAAATTTGGGATTGCTGTAGACTTTCTTTTCTAACTGCAATAACGCCATCGCATACGTCATGGGTAGCTTGGTATTGGCAAGTTTAGGAAGTCTAGATTTGGGAGATGTATTGAAGGGTTGAGTAATGCTACTTTCTAAGGTCTTTAAACCCAGTGAAATATCCGCCAAACCACTAAAAAAATCGAGCGTTTGATTGGACTGATTGGATTTAGGACGGATATTTAAACTGGCTTTAATGAGATGTTCAAAATAAAAGTTACCGCTTTCACCAATACTTTGCGTACCCGTCAATGCGGTCATATGGGTTAGCTGCGTCGCTTGAAAAACAGCAGCTAACGCCAATGCGCGATTTTGGCGAGTATTCAGAGTTTGAGGCTGTTGAAACGGTAACTCTGTCATCCGAAACAATCCTTATACAATAAAATCCGGTTTAGGCGCATTGGTATGATGAATCACACCGCCACCTAAACAAACTTCACCGGTGTAGAACACCACACTTTGACCCGGTGTAACAGCACGTTGTGGCTCATCGAACTCGACACGCACACCATTTGGCGCTGTAGAGTCTTTAAATAATGTACAGTCTTGGTCAGGCTGACGATAACGAGTTTTCGCTGTGCAGCGGAAACCTGATTCAGGAATCTCTTGTTCGCCAGCCACCCAATCAATCGCTTCAGACCATAAAATGGTGCTTTGCATGAGTGGATGTTCATGACCTTGACCAACGACTAGGCGGTTACCCTCAATGTCTTTGTGAAGTACAAACCAAGCGCCTTCTTCAGCACCTTTTAGACCACCAAGACCGATGCCACCACGTTGGCCGAGCGTATAGTACATTAAGCCGTGATGTTCACCAACCTCTTTACCCGTGTCTAAGACGATTTTTCCGGGTTGAGCAGGTAAATATTGCTTTAAGAAGTCATTAAATCGACGTTCGCCAATAAAGCAGATGCCAGTAGAGTCTTTTTTCTTCGCAGTGGCTAAACCAAGTTCTTCAGCGATTTTACGCACTTGTGGTTTTTCAATTTCACCTACAGGGAACAAAGTTTTGTTAATTTCACGACCATGCACTGCATGTAGGAAATAGGTTTGGTCTTTATTGTTGTCTAGGCCACGCAGTAGAGGTGCATACTCTTCACCACGTGAATTTTTTAGCGTTTCACCACGGCGGCAATAATGGCCTGTCGCAATAAAGTCAGCACCTAAGTTCACAGCATGGTCGAGAAATGCACGGAATTTAATTTCTTTATTGCAGAGAATATCTGGGTTTGGTGTACGACCTGCGGCATATTCTTCTAAGAAATGCTCAAAGACACGGTCCCAATATTCCATCGCAAAGTTTGCGGTATGAAGTTTGATTCCAATTTTGTCACAAACGGCTTGAGCATCGGCAAGATCTTCCATTGCCGTACAGTATTCCGTGCCGTCATCTTCTTCCCAGTTTTTCATGAAAAGACCTTCAACTTGATAACCTTGTTGAAGTAAAAGTGCTGCAGATACAGAAGAATCTACACCACCAGACATACCGACGATGACACGTTGTTGCATAGGATTAAGCATCCAAATTTGAAATTAAGGGAGAATTTTGGTGCTCGTAAATGAGCGATAAAGGAAATTTTTGACCTGAAAGAGCATCTTGCACTGCCTTAATGACTAATGGACTGCGCGCACGGGCAGACTCAATGAGTTCATCAAGCGTCATCCATACTGCACCGACAATACCTGTGTCTAATTGTGCATCGGCATGGTGCTGAATGTCTTTAGCTAAGAAACAGAAACGGAAATAAGTACGATCAGGGAACATCGGAGGAGTATAAGTATACATGCCTAGGAGGTTCGTGATTTCTACATCGTGACCTGTTTCTTCCATGGTTTCTCGAATGGCTGCTTCAATAATGGTTTCGCCAGCTTCGACATGACCTGCAGGTTGATTAAATACAGTATGGGTAACACCTTCTGTATGTTCTTCAACAAATAGGAATTTTCCGTCTTTTTCAACGACTGTCGCAACAGTGACGTGAGCAGTCCAAGCGGTCATAGAAAAGCACCATGGGGTAAAAACGCTATTCTACAAAATTTAGGGAGCGGTGGCTATGATGGGAGGTGAATTCTTTGGAGAGATATTTTTTAGCGTAGAAATTTATGGAACACTGTTTCATAAATAGGGTTGGAAACAATGAATCATAAAAAGCCCTGAACAGTTGATATAGGCTTTTTTTGTAATATGGATATGACTAATATTAAAAAATAATTAATACATGCACTATTTCAATTGTTACTTTCAATTGCCATTTCATAAGAACCCTGAAATTGGAACTTCATTGTTTCATCTGTAGTCGATTTAATGAATTTTTCCATTTGTTCTTTATACTCACCATGTCCTGATTTATACATAGCTAATAAATATCCCCATTTAGCATACGGATAGGCTGGATCATCTTTGGGGATAGTATTTAATTCATTCCTTATACCTTCTGCTACTTTACTCTGACAAGATCGCAGGTCATTTTGCGGATATTTCAAAATTTGCATTAGTTCACAGTGCTTAAATAATTTAGCTTGAGTTGGTCTCTCATTGAGTTGTTTCTTATTTAATTCATAAGCCTCTTGATACATGTCTAAAGAGAGATAAATATTCATTTCTATTTTTTCTCGCTCATTTTGAGCTTGGATTTTTTTTACATCTAATAAAATATTTTTTAATTTTTCTTTAGATTTAGGGTTATGAATGTCTATATCATTCATTAATGTTCTGTATTTTTGGATGATAATATCATCTGATAGGGATATTTTTTGTTCTTCTACAACTTCATTTTTCTTTGGAATCTCTTGTGCATTAGAGCATCCAGTTATAGTGAAAACTGTACTAAAAAGAATAGTTAAAATTAGATATTTTTTCATGAAATACGTCTAGCAGCCGAAGTTAATATGAATGTATGTGTTGTAAATCTTGGATTTGGATAAATTATTCCGCCATCTAATTTGGCTTCATATCCCATTTGCATTTCAACTTTAATTAAAGATGAAATTTTCTTGATTAAACTGATTTTTTACAATTTTTTTTATTACAGACTTCATTTTCTATTTTTAAGTTTTTTTCTAATAAATTTAGAACACTTGCATTTCTCTAAATATTTTCATTAGTTGCTACAATAGCAAGTAATGCTAGACCTACCTGAGTTTTCATTTTTTTACATAAAAATCTTATGCAAAATCTATTTTATTTATAATTCCCCGACACCTTCACATAATTCTGCGCTGAATAAGGCAAGAACGCTTTTTCTTTATCTGTTAAAGGTCGAACTTTCTTAACGGGACTGCCCACATATAAATAACCACTTTCTAGAACCTTATTAGGTGGAACCAGTGAACCAGCACCAATCATCACATCATCTTCAACAATTACATCATCTAAAATAATCGTACCTATACCCACCAAAACACGATTACCAATAGTACAGCCATGCAATTTTACATGATGACCAATTGTGACATCTTCACCAATAATCAGTGGAGAACCCTCAGGCTTATCGGCTTTTTTATGACTCACATGCAACATTGAGTGATCTTGCACATTAGAGTTTTTACCAATACGAATATGGTTTACATCACCACGAATCACAGCAAATGGCCAAACAGAGACATTTTCAGCCAATACAACATCGCCAATCACCACTGACATTTCATCGATATAGCAAGAGTCAGCAATACGTGGAACAGTGTCTAAATAAGGGCGAATGTTTTGGCTCATAGGAAAGTCATCTACAGGTTTTTAGGCAGTATAAAATAAAAAAGCACCTAGACCGAAATCTAGATGCTTTCACTTTAGTCTTAATATCGAGTTTTCATCAAACTTAGAATAAGTTGCTAAAGAATTGTTTGATGTGATCAATCATTTTTGCAAAGAAACCAGCTTCTTCAACATTTTGTAGAGCTACAAGTGGTTTTTCAGCAATGACTTTGCCATTAAGCGTTGCAACGTATTTACCAACCACTTGACCTTGTTTTAAAGGAGCAGTCAATTTAGGTTGAACAACCAATTGAGTTTTAATGGCGTTCGCTTCGCCTTTAGGCATCGTCACGTTAAAGTTTTCAGCTAGACCTACTTGAACTTGATTGTCTTTACCGTACCAAACTTTTGCTTTTGCAAGCACTTGTTTAGCAGGTTGAACTTTTACAGTTTCAAAGTTTGCATAACCCCAAGCTAAAATTTCACGTGTTTGAGATGCACGTTCGTTCATGCTTGGCGCACCAAAGATCACTGAAATTAAACGTAAAGGACCACGTTTAGCTGAAGTCGTTAAGCAATAGCCCGCTTCTTCAGTATGACCAGTTTTTAAACCATCTACACTTGGGTCAGTATAAAGCAGGGCATTACGGTTTCCTTGCTTAATGCCATTGAACGTAAATTCTTTTTCAGAATAGATCGGATAGTATTTTGAACTGTCATGAATGATATGTTGCGCTAGAGTCGCCATATCTTTGGCAGTCGAGAAATGACCTTCAGCTGGCATACCTGTCGCATTGATGAATTGAGTATTCACCATGCCAATACGTTTCGCTTCTTGGTTCATCATGTGGGCAAAGGTGCCTTCATTGCCAGCAATATGTTCTGCCATAGCTTTAGAAGCGTCGTTACCCGACTGAATGATAATGCCACGTAACATTTCTAATGCAGTTGCAGTACCGTTGAGCGGAACGTACATACATGACTCAGTGCTGCTGCCGCGACACCAAGCCGACTCATTCATACGTACTTTTTCATTTTCAGTTAGTTCACCGCTTAATAACTTTTGCTCAATGATGTAACTGGTCATCATTTTTGTCATTGAAGCAGGAGCTAATTTTTCGTTTTCATTTTTAGAAGCAAGGATTTGCCCTGTCTCATAGTCCATCAGCACATAAGATTTATTATTTAATTCAGGTGGTGCAGAAAGGACAGTTGCCGCGAATGAAAAACTAGGTGCAAGTAGTAATGCGGCAAGGGCGGTTTTTCGGGTCATTCTGGGTGGTTCCAATAACTTAGGTATAAGCACAAAGAGCCTAGCATTTTAGGACAAAGCTAGGCGGACTGCTATGGGGTGCAAGCGCTTATTTTAAAAGTATTGTAACCAATTGGTATTATTTGCTGTAAGCAGTCAATTCTTTGCAAATCGCACCATTTTTCTTATCGCCAGCTTTCTTCGCATCAGACTGCGCTTCTTTTAAAGCGTCTTTAAAACTTTTTTGTTTGCTGAGTTGCTGTAAAGCATTTACTGGGTTCTTTTCATTCGGCATATATTCTTTAGCTAATTTTGCATAACCCGCTTCAAACTTTGGTTGATCTTTGTCATTCACCAATTTTGGGCAGACTTCAGATAGTACATAGATAGCTGCAAGTTCTTGACTGGTCACTTGAGGTGTGGGAGTCACTTCAATTTTTTCATCTGCGGCATGTGCAGACATGGTAATGAAAGCAAAAGCAGAAAGGCTAAGGGCACAAAGAGATTTTACAAAAGAGTTTTTCATTTAAATAACCTGTTAAATAAACTAAAAGATATCAAATAGCTAAAATTTATTTGCCTAGCTTAATCGTATTTCTGGTAGAGATCAGTAGAAAATTGTATTGAAGCTGTTTAAAAATCAATACATTGTGAAAGAAAAAAGGATGAGGCTATAAAGCGTCATCCTTTTTTTTGCAGGTTTGATGCAATAAGGACTAACCTATGGAGAGGACGTCCAAAGCTGAATGATCAATTAACCTTCATAACTTAAAACGTCATCACAAACTGATTTTTGCTCAGCTTTATCAGTTTCTTTAGCAGCTTGACGCGCTTCTTCAAGAACTGATTTATATTCGCTGTCAGACTGTAATTTTTCTAATGTCATTGATTTATCAGAATAATCAGCAAGATATGTTTTAGTGAGTGCTTGAATGTTGGCATCAAATTTTGCATTTTGACCAATAATCGCAGGGCATACTTCTAACATGACTTGTGCAGATGCAATATCTTCTTTTACGATGGTATTGGCTTCTTCTTGAGTGAAGTCATTGTCTGCGACCACAGTTTGAGTCATGCAAGCTGCTAGAGCAAAGCTCAATAAACCACGAAGTGCTACGGTTTTATTCATTTTGTACACACACATTTATGCTGGATGTTGAAATGTAAATATATATAATTATTCATATATTTCAATAAAATGTTCTTGCGAGTCATTTTTAATTTTTTAGTAATGGAAATTTAGTTGTGAATATTTTAATTGCCAATGATGATGGCGTTTTTGCTCCCGGTATCCAAGCTTTAGCACATGCATTGCGTCCTCTCGGTCGTGTGGTGATTGTGGCGCCTGAAAGCGAACGCAGCGGTTTTTCAAGTGCACTGACTTTAGATCGACCATTACGACCTGTCGAAATTGCACCGAATATGTGGGCGGTAAATGGTACACCTGCGGACTGTGTGTATTTATCAATGAATGGCTTGTTCGACTTCGAATTTGATCTGGTGGTGAGTGGAATCAATAGCGGCGCAAATCTAGGTGATGATGTGCTGTATTCAGGGACAGTGGGTGCGGCATTTGAAGGCCGTTTAATGAAACAACCTGCGCTAGCCGTGTCTTTGGCTGGGCCAAATGTGCGTAGTTATAATAACCCAGAAGATTATGCAGTCGCCGCGCAATGGGTGCATGATTTTATTGCCAATGGACTACCCGCGCTACCTGCACGACATATTTTTAATATTAATATTCCAGATGTTGCTGAACTTCAAGGCACCAAAGTGACCTATCAAGGAAGACGTTTACAGTCCAAACCGATTACCAGTCATGTAGACCCGCGTGGTCGTCAAGTCTATTGGATTGGATTGGCAGGCGAGGCAGTGGCAGAGCCTAAGAAAGGCTTAACCGATATCGAGTCAGATTTCTTTGCCGTGGCAAATGGTTATGTCAGTGTAACGCCTATACAAATGGATGCTACAAACTATGAGATTTTGAATAACTTACACGCAGAGTTATCTAAAATTTAAGTATTAGTGTTATAACTTTGTGAAAATGGTTATGCCGCAACTTTTTTAGAGTGGATTTTTGCTAATCTTAGCCCATTCATAATGACTATATTTGAATTATTAGTGAGGAAGATGATGTCCCTGGTGTCACAATATCGCGTTATTACCGCTCCTGCAGCATTATTTAAGACCCTTGTTTTATCTGCTGCGGTTGTTACGACTTTGGTCATGACTGGCTGTGCGTCAAAACCACAAATTAATAATGCGACCCGTTATGCGACTGCTCCGGATTATTATACAGTTCGTTCGGGAGATACTTTAAGTGGCATTGCCGCTCGCTATGGTTTGAGCTATGTCAGCATTGCAGAAATGAACGATATTGCGCAGCCTTATCGCATCTATGTTGGACAATCCATTCGCCTTAAAAATGGCGGCTCACGTCGTACAACGTCTACGCAAGCCATGACTCAAGCGGCACCAATTCAACGCCAAACGATTGCAATGCCAACGCAAACAGCGCCCGTGACTCAAGCTTCAACCACTCCATCGACAGTGACGCGAACTACAGTTCCAACGCCAGTGGTCAGTTCTTCAAGTTTACGTTGGGTGAGTCCAGTATCACGTCCTACGGTATTACAAGGCTATAACTTAGCATCGAATGTGAAAGGAACACGTTACGCAGGTAATACAGGTGATCCTATTTTTGCAGCAGCTGATGGTCAAGTGGTCTATGCCGCCGATGGTCTTAAAGAGTACGGCAATTTAATTTTGGTGAAGCACATTAATGGCTATATCACTGCATATGCACATAACAGTAAAATGAATGTCAAAAGTGGCGATACTGTGAAAGCAGGGCAGCAAATTGGTGAGATGGGTTCATCGGGTACAAACCGTACGATGCTTGAGTTTCAGGTGCGTTTAGATGGTAAACCAATCAATCCAACTTCAGTTTTACCAAATAATTAAATATATAATGCAAAAGCAAAATATCCCCGTATAATACAATGAGTTGCTTTTATCGAAAGATGAAGCTTCTCATAAGTTTATGAGGGAAATTTATGTTAGATCAACTTCGAGCAATGGGTGTCTTTGCTTGCGTTGTGGAAAAAAATTCGTTTAGCGGTGCTGCTCGTGAGTTAGGTATTACCACGAGTGCCGTGAGTCAGCAAATCCGCTCACTAGAGCAGGATATGGAAGTCATTCTTTTACATCGTTCAACACGTAAGTTAAGTTTGACAGAAGCTGGACAAGCTTTTTTTCATAGTTGCCAAGAGATGCTATCTGCCGCAGAGCGCGGCAAAATTCGTATCAATGAACTTCGTGACGACTTAGTCGGTGAATTACGTATTGCATCAACACCAGAACTTTGTGCGAATCATGTGATTCCTGCATTGTCACATTGGATGTCGGCACATCGCGGTTTATCCGTTCATCTAGAAGCAGATAATCAATATATCGACTTAATTGATGGCCGCATTGATATTGCGCTACGAATGAGTTCAAAAATTGATGATCAACAGTTTCATGTGGTGCCATTGGCACATGTTGAACAAGTTCTCGTTGCAGCACCAAGCTATATCAACCAAACCAGTTTAATTACACGACCAGAAGATTTACAAAATCATGATATGGTTCAAATAAATTTGGTTAGAAACTTTCAGCATTTTGCATTTGAAAATGCAGTGACTAAAGAGCAGGTTGCATTGGATGTGCACTCCCGATTTACAACAAATAATGTATTTGCTGCAAAAGCAATGTGTCAACAAGGACATGGCATTGCAAGAATATTATATCTAGATACGCAAAAAGACTTATTAAACGGTTCTCTTGTTGAAGTTTTACCAGAATGGCGTTTACCATCATTTACTCTATATGCGGTGATGTCTAAACGTGATCAACAGCCTACTAAAATTCATCGTTGCCTAGATGCATTAAAATTGTATTTCAGTCAATTACCAGGCGGACGTGTATACCAAGAAGCCTCATAAAAATAAAAAAAATTTGAAGAAGATATAAAAAAAGCCGCAATCAGCGGCTTTTTTTACTTTCGGCACATATTACGCTAGAAAGTTTTTCACCATTTTAACAATGCGTTCAATCAAGATATCCGCTTGTTCTTTATTGATGTTCAGCGTAGGTAATAAACGAATCACAGAGCCTGCTGTTACGTTAATAATCAAGTGATGCTCATCACGTGCAATATTCACAAGTTCGCCACATGCTTTTGGTAATTCAATGCCGACCATTAAACCAAAACCACGAACATTCACGTTTTGCTCTGCAAGTTGCTCTGTGAATTGCTCAACAAGATACGCACCCATATTTGCAGCATTTTCAACAAGGTTTTCCTTTTGAATGGTATCAATCACGGTATAAACCACACGTGAACCTAATGCTGTACCGCTATAAGTTGAACCGTGGTTACCCGCTGTTAAAACCCCAACACCACGACCTTGAGTCATGACTGCGCCAATAGGGAAACCATTACCTAGACCTTTAGCTGTAGTTAGCACATCAGGAACAATATTGGTGTGTTGATACGCAAAGTATTTACCTGTACGACCATTACCTGTTTGCACTTCATCAAGCATCATTAACCAGTTATGTTGATTACAGATACGACGAATTTCTTCGAGGTAGCTAAAACCTTGAGGAGCAGTGTTGACGCCACCTTCGCCTTGGATCGGCTCAACCAAAATCGCTACGATGTCTGGGTGGTGAATTGCAGCTTCTTCAATTGCTTCAATATCACCGAAAGGCACACGAATGAAACCTTCAACCAGTGGGCCAAAACCTTCCTGAACTTTTTTGTTACCTGTTGCAGATAATGTCGCCATGGTACGACCATGGAATGAATGATCAGCAACAATAATTTTAGGGCTTGCAACACCTTGCATATGACCAAATTTACGTGCAATTTTGATTGCACCTTCATTTGATTCTGCACCACTATTTGAGAAGAAAACTTCTTCCATACCCGCAACTTCAGCTAATTTTTGCGCAGCAGCCGTTTGCCAAGGCACTTCAAATAAGTTACTGGTATGAATGAGGGTCGCTGCCTGTTCAGCAATTGCAGCTGTAATTGCAGGATGTGAGTGACCTAAACCACAAACAGCGATCCCTGTCAGTGCGTCTAAGTATTCTGTGCCATCTGCGGTATACAGGTGAGCACCTTGACCTCGGACAAAGCTGATCGGTTGGCGGCCAAATACTGGCATCAAGTGCGATGGTTGATCAGTTTGTACTGGGGCAAGGGTAATGTTATTCATGACTAACTCTAATTTGTCAGGTGATTGAAATAATATAGAGGAGACGCCATATATATATGAGCATCAAGAGGTCTATATAAGCAAAATATGACTCACTTGAAAAGCTGAAATGTAAATAAAACGTGAAATATTGCTTTAGTCATATTGTTTTACTCAGTTTTGGGTATAATGCGAAGCAGATTTATTGAGGATATATCAATGACTGAACAAGCACGCGATACAGAAGCGTTAATTCGTGACCAAATTGCTAAACACGCAGTTCTACTTTACATGAAAGGCACTCCACAGTTTCCACAGTGTGGTTTCTCTGCGCGTGCAGTAGAAGCGCTCAGTCAAATTGGTCGTCCATTTGCTTATGTAAATATTCTTGAAAATCAAGATATTCGCGCAACTCTTCCACAAATTGCAAACTGGCCGACTTTCCCACAATTATGGATCAATGGTGAATTGATCGGTGGTAGTGACATTATGCTTGATATGTTCCAAAAAGGTGAATTACAACCTTTAGTTGAACAATATAGCCCAGCTCCGGAAGCTTAATTGGATATGTATTTGATGATTTTAATCATTGGATACAGATAAAAAATAGCGCCTTTAAGGCGCTTTTTTTATGACTTAATTATCTAAAAAGTCTGGGGTTATGCGTTTTTCCACCATTTCAAAGGCATTTAAAGTGCAATGAATGGTGGAAAAATCAACAAATGAATAATCTAATCGAACATTTATGACGGATTGTCTTCAGTCGGACTTTCTTCAACACGTTGCTCGTTTTCAGCAGTCCCATTTTTAGCAGTACTGTCTTGAGCTTCAGACTTCTTTGCCTTTTTATCTTTGTCCTTTTTTGACTTCTTCTTTTTTTTCTTTTTCTTTGGCTCTTCTTCCTCAAACTCAGCACCATCTTCAATCGCTTGCCAGTATTCAAGTTGCTCCATGACAGCAGCGTAGATTGAGCCTTTGCTATAACGACCTTTTTTATCAAGAGTGCCTACTGGACGCGCCATCAAAATTTCTAGAGCTTGGTCAATGGTATCTATGGCGTGAATATGGAATTGACCTTGTTGCACAGCTTCAATCACATCTTTGCGTAACATTAAGTGCTGCATATTTTGGCGTGGAATAATCACACCTTGCCTGCCTGTTAGCCCTTGTAATTTACATGCATCATAGAAGCCTTCAATCTTGGCATTTACACCACCAATCGGTTGAACTTGACCCAATTGGTTCATAGAGCCAGTGATTGCCCATGATTGATCGATCGGTAATTGGCTAATAGCGGAAATAAGAGCTGAAAGCTCTGCAACAGTTGCGCTGTCGCCATCTACTTGGCCATAGCTTTGCTCAAAGGCAAGGGCAGCAGAAAAATGTAAAATTTGTTCACGACCAAAGTGTGCCTTTAAGAAACTCGACATCAGCAGGACGCCTTTGGCATGTAAAGAACCACCGAGTTCTACACTACGCTCGATATCTAAAATATCGCCGCCACCTTGATAAACCGAAGCCGTTAAACGTGACGGTAAACCAAATTCAACATCAGCATATTGAATCACAGAGAGGGCGTTAATCTGCCCGAATCGATGACCTTTGGTTTCGATTAACTGTGTACCGCGAGTAAGATCTTGCCAATATAATTCACGTAAGTAGCCTAGACGGTATTTACGATGATCAAGAGCGGTGTTGATATGTGTTTCTGTCACCATTTTATCGCCAGCAAGTGCTGCATGATGATGTGCTTCACGAATCAAATCACCTAAGGTGAGGGCATGTAATGACAAAGAGCTTTGATCTTCAGCTTGACGACTTGAATCAGTTAACAGTGCAGCAAGTGCTGTACGGTCAAACGGCAGAAGTTTGTCTGTTTGCACATAATCAGCAATTAGCTGCATATATGCCTGCTCATTAATGTCATTACGTTGTAATGTATCGGTAAAATCGGCACGAATTTTAAAGACACTGCCCAGTTCTGGTTCGAGTTCTAAAATATCGTAATAAATATCAGGTTCAGCAAGTAGGATCACTTTGATATTTAAATCAATAGCTTCAGGTTCAATCGAAATACTGCCAGTCAGTGTAAGCATATGTTCAAGTGAAGACAGCTTTAAATGTCCTGACTTTAATGCACGTTTTAGACCTTGCCATGCATAAGGCTGCTCTAAAAGTTGTTCTGCTTCCAAGATAAGGAATCCACCATTGGCCTTATGCAACGCACCGGGACGGATTAACGTAAAGTCTGTGGTGATGGTGCCATTTTGGGTCAGTTGTTCGACATGACCTAGCAAATTGTAATGGGTTGGGAAATCTTCAAAAATAACGGGCGCACCAGCATTTGGTTTGTGTGTGGCGATAATGTTAGCTTGGTAGCGAGATGGCACGCGGTTAAATAGGCCAGGTGTAAAGTCATCTTCTTCTTGCTCAAGCACAAACTCAACATTTTGAATGATGTCATCTGCATATTGCTTCAGATAATCTTCCAAGCCTTCAACCATGCTGAATTTATTTTGAATTAGATCAATACGCGGCATGACGACTTGTTTAGCAATTTCACGGTTTAAAACCTGAACTTTATCGCGTGCGTCATCTTCAAGATCACCAAGATGTAGACCAAGGCGTTCAAGTTTTTTATCCATATAACGGACGTTTGACGCAATTTCAGCTCGTTGTTTACTGCTTAGTGCATTGATGTCTTCTTTGGACATTTCTTGGTATTTGTTATCGACCAAATGCACGGGAACGAAACAATGATCATCATCCTGAGAAATCAGTTTAAGATCGAGCTCTTCACCTTCTCGGGTTAATTCAACTAAAGCAAGATGTTGTTCATCACCAGCATGTTGGCGAATCATTTCAATGCGATTGTGATAGGTTTCTGCGGTGAAGCGACGTTCAAGCTGTTTTAATATGGTTTGCCAACTTTGATGTAATAACGCTTGAAATTTTGTCGCTTGACCAGAAGGAAGTTTCAGCGCAATCGGTTCACGCGGAAACTTGAAATTATTGACATACACCCAGTCTGAAGGCGTTGGCATATTTTTAGCGTGTTGTTGTAATAAGCGCTTAATCATGGTGCGCTTACCTAAGCCTGCGGTACCTACAGCAAAAATGTTATAGCCTGAATAGGGCAATGCAATGCCAGCTTCAACCGAAGCACGGGCACGATCTTGTCCTAAAAAGTCATTGAGTGGTTTGATCCGCTTGGTAGACGTCGGTATTTTTTTAAGCTCAGGCGTATGCGTCAGCTGAAGCGGCTGCAACTGGGTTTTAGTTAAAGTATTCTGTATTTCGGGTTGATCAAAAGCACTCTTTAGTGTCGTTACTGTTTCTGCTAAGTTTTTTGTGTTGGTTTCATTAATGGTGGTTGATAAAGAAGAGTGAATTTGTTCAAGTCGCTGGGTCACTGTTGAATCCAAAAAACTAAAGAATAGAGATATGTAATTAAGGTATACAGGTTTAATTCCAAAGATCAAGCAACAGCATGCGAAATATCGATAAAATAAAACAATGATTTCATAAATGTTGTTGAAACCGTTGTCATTAAGCGCTTGAATAGCAACATTCGATTTTGACAAAAATAACTGAGTCATGACAACACAAGCTTCAGGATGGAAATCTGCTTTTACTGCATTTTTAGACCGACGTGCGCTGATTATGCTTTTTCTTGGCTTTTCGGCCGGTATCCCAATTTTACTGATCTTTTCCAGTTTATCGCTTTGGTTAGGTGAAGCAGGAATTGATAAAAGTGCAGTGACTTTTTTTAGTTGGGCAGCGCTTGGCTACTCATTTAAGTTTGTTTGGGCGCCATTAATTGATGAGTTGCCTGTGCCATTTTTAACTAAACAACTCGGACGGCGCCGTGCATGGTTGTTGATCGCTCAAGTTCTCATTATCTGTGCAATTTGTATCATGGCATTTTCAGACCCAGCTTTAGGACAAAGCTATATTTACCAAATGGCTGCTGGCGCTGTATTGCTAGGTTTTTCTGCCGCAACGCAAGACATTGTGATTGATGCTTATCGTATTGAGTTGGCAGAAACTGAAATGCAGACCGTTTTAGCTTCGACTTACAATGCAGGTTATCGTATCGGCATGATCGTGGCAGGTGCAGGGGCGCTATTTTTGGCTGCATATTTAGGCACGGCCAAAGGTAACTATATTTATGAAGCTTGGAAATATACTTACCTTGCAATGGCTGCTGTGATGGCTATCGGTATTATCACAACTTTATCGATACGTGAGCCGCATGTTGACCGTGTACAAAAGCATTATAAACGGACCGACTATTATCGTTTAGTCGCTGTATTCTTTGCTGCCGTGGTTGCCTTTGTCTTGAGTTATATCTATTCAGGTGTGGCAGTTGAAAGCTTGAAAGAACAGTGGCAAATTTCAGACTCATTTGCATTGTTCTGTTTAGAGGCTGTGCGTTTTATTGGTTCAGCTGTGGTTGCTTTTGGTGTCGGTTCAGTTTTAGTGAAATCGGGTGCTGTAAATAAGCAGATGGCATTTGAAACTTGGGTTAATCCAGTTGCAGATTTCTTTAAGCGTTATGGTCTAAAACTGGCTTTAGTGCTGTTGTTACTCATAGGTTTTTACCGTATTTCCGATATTATCGCCGGCGTCATTTCCAATGTATTTTATCAAGATTTAAACTTCACCAAAGAGCAAATTGCTGAAGCTGTAAAAGTCTATGGTGTGATATTTAGCTTGGTTGGCGGCTTCCTTGGCGGTTTGCTAGCGCAGCGCATGAACATTATGAAATTGATGTTTGTTGGTGCGATTTTAGCAAGTTCAACAAACTTGATTTTTATCGGTCTGGTCAAATCAGGTCAGCCATTAAGCGATGTCACTGTAAATGTAGCAGGGCAGCAATATACAGCGACGCCGGATGACACGGGAGCTTGGGCAGTTCAAATTCCAAAAGCAGTCTTGGCGGCTGATCAAAATATTCAGGTCAGTGCGGATTATCAGTCGAAGAATCAACATCCAGTACAGGTGAGTTTGCCGTATCTGAATAATGCTTTTTCAAACTCAGCAATGATGTTGCTGCCAGTGACTTCAGATAACACGATTTCAGCTCAAGAGACTGCGAATAGTATCGTGGTTCGTGGACAATACTTGGCAGGCGAGTTAAAAGAAAATCAAAAAATTCAAATTATTCTGGATGCTAAACCATTCGACACAAAGCTTGATAAAACTGGTGTATTTAGTGCTGCAATTCCAGGACAAGCGCTCGAAACAGCAAAGCAAAAAACACTAACGGCTCAATTACTAGAAAATGATGTAGTGAAAAAGAGTGTCGATTTAACGTATCAAGTGAATACATCGACGAATATGGCGGGTGTGCTTGGTGTTGATATTCAACCGATTAATTTGGCAAGTGCTGAACAGAATGTGGACATCAAAGGTAAGGTCATTAAGCCTTACAGTTCGCTTTGGTTATATTTCGCGATTATTGTTGATAACTTGGCTTCTGGTCTTGCTGGTGCGGCATTTATTGCATTTTTATCGAGCTTAACCAGTGTTTCTTTCACAGCTGTTCAATATGCCATCTTTAGTTCATTAATGACCTTAACCCCTAAAATTTTAGGCGGTTACTCTGGTACGATTGTGACCAATATCGGTTATCCAAACTTTTTCTTGATGACGACTTTAATTGGTATTCCGATTTTAATTTTAGTGGTTTGGGTCGCCAAACTATTGAGAGAACATGAACAAAAATCCAATTCATAATTCAATTTAACTTGAAAAAGCCTATTCAGTTTGAGTGGGCTTTTTTATTCTAAGCTACTAAATAGCCTAAGTATATCTGTGGTTTTAGACAAGGATATTTGAAATAAGCGGGTATATGCGTTCTAGACTTAAATTGAACTTTGTATGTTAAATCCCTATAGTATTCAAACATAATGATAGATTTAGGAAACTCGATTATGCGCATGCTGCATACCATGTTACGTGTAGGCAATTTAGAGCGTTCATTGGCGTTCTATACTGAAGTACTCGGTATGACTTTGCTTCGTAAGCGTGATTATGAAGAAGGTCGTTTTACTTTGGCATTTGTGGGCTATGGTGATGAAGAAAATCATACCGTACTCGAGTTAACGCATAACTGGGATACAGATAGTTATGAATTGGGTAACGCTTATGGGCATATTGCTATTGCAGTAGATGATGCCTACAAGGCTTGTGAAGAAATTAAAGCACGTGGCGGAAACGTGGTACGTGAAGCAGGACCAATGAAAGGTGGTGTGACCGTCATTGCCTTTGTTGAAGATCCCGATGGCTATAAAATTGAGTTGATCCAACAAGACTCAAATGCACGAAATAATTAATCTGCAATTATTCATTTAAAGTCATATGTAATGCTGAATATTCTTATTTATAAATTTTTTTGCGTTGAGCTCACTATCAACGTTTAAAATAATGAATATATCGGAGAAAAGCTGGCTTTATTTATATGGCCCAGTAAGATGAAATTTACTCAATGGTAAATTTAGCTTATTGGGCATTTTTGTGCCGATCAGCTTTAAAGGGAAATTTGTACAGGATGTTGTTATGCTAAAAATGTTGGCTTTGGATCGTTTTACCATTCTACTTTTTGTAATGGTTATACTTGCGACTTTTTTGCCTGTCAGTGGTCAAGCTGCAGAAATTTTTGGCTATATTACAACGGCTGCAATTGCCATTTTATTTTTTCTACATGGTGCAAAGTTATCTCGTGAGGCTGTGGTTGAAGGCATAATGCATTGGAAGTTACATGCTTTAGTTTTTGCTTTTACCTTTGCATTATTTCCATTATTGGGTTTAATGGCGAAACCAATCCTCGTGCCGATGTTAGGGCAAGAGTTGTATTGGGGCTTTTTGTTTATGTGCTTTTTACCTTCGACAGTACAGTCTTCCATTGCATTTACTTCGGTAGCACAGGGTAATGTTGCTGGTGCAGTCTGTAGTGCATCATTTTCAAATATTATTGGTATGTTTATTACCCCAGTGATGGTGGCCTATTTTATTCTCGGTCAGTCACAACATAACTACGATCCGACAGCATCTATTATTCAAATTACGCTGTTATTACTGATTCCCTTCATTTTAGGGCAGCTCCTCCGTCCTTGGGTGTTTCCTTATATGAAGAAAATGCCAAAAATCGTGAAGGTATTTGATCAGGGCTCAATTTTGATGGTGGTCTATGGTGCATTCAGTAGTGCGGTGGTGGCAGGGCTTTGGCATCAAGTAAGTGGTATAACCTTATTCCTGTTGATTGTGGCGTGCTCTGTCTTGTTAACGATCATTATGTTATTGGCGCTATACGTACCGCGTTGGTTGGGCTTTAGTCGAGCTGATCAAAAGACGATTTTCTTTTGTGGCTCTAAAAAAACCTTGGCGAGTGGTGTGCCCATGGCACAAATTCTCTTTATTGGTCAGCCGATGGGGATGATAGTTTTACCAATTATGATCTTTCACCAAATTCAGTTGATGGTCTGTGGTGTGATTGCCAACCTTTGGGCAAAACAGAGCCGTGGGCAAAAGTAAGGGCGAGATGAATAGGTCCTTTTAAAATACCTTATATAGATGAAAAGAAAAAAATCGTGAAAATTAAAACAGGTTTCTTCATTTTATTCTTCGGTATGAACACAGTCGTTCATGCTCAAGAGGATTTATCTTTAAATAGTAACCGTGATGTCATTGAAAAAATGCCGCTCATCAGCCTACAGCCCATGTTGGATTTTTGTCGTGATCGACAACCACAGATGAATACGGAATTAGATCAGGCTTATCAAGCTGCCAAGCTAAAATTAATTGCTGCGGTTCAGGCTGTCCGTTTTAATGGTGTAGAGCCATTAAAAGCAAAAGATGTTGATCTGTCAGTCGATGCACAATTTAAACAGCAGCTTCAAGGTATGTTAGAGGGCATGAGCAGATCATTACAGTCAGTAAATGCAGCGACGTTTTGTCCTGCATTTATTGAAAAATTAAAGCATTTTGATCAAGCCCAATTTCAGCGTACAGTCGAATTACAATATCAGAAATATTTAGAGCAAGCTCAACCTAAAGAGTAGAGCGATTCAGCCTTGAATATCTATTTATTAACATTAAAAAATCAGCTATAATTTGCCTCAACTTGTTGTGCTTAGCTCTGACGGTATCCGTCTCGGTGGGCCAAAAGAATGGTCTGTTATGGTGTTGGTCTGCTTTTTTAAGCCTTCCTTGTAGTGATGCAAGAGTGATCAATTGCGATGACAGCTAAACCTTCTTAAATCTTAGGAGTAATCGACGATGCGCGCCGATATTCACCCAAAATATGAAACTTTAGTTGCTACATGTTCATGCGGTAACGTAATTGAAACTCGTTCAGCTCTTGGTAAAGAAACTATTTACCTAGACGTATGTTCTGCTTGCCACCCATTCTACACTGGTAAACAGAAAAGCGTTGACACTGGCGGTCGTATCGACAAATTCAAACAACGTTTTGCTGGTATGTCACGTTCTATCAAACGTTAATATCCAAAACGAAAAAACGGGCTTTATGCCCGTTTTTTTTGTGCCGATAAAAAGATAAACCTTAAATCGGCAATGTTCAGAACCTTATTGGTCCTGAACATCGATGAGATGGTCGAGTTTCTTCTGGAAATAATCACCTTGAATAAAACGAGCTTCTACATTCCAAGCATTGGCAAACAGTGTCATGTCATTTAATTCACGTAGCATGATTTCAACAGTTTTGATTTCATGATAAGTGGTAATTTTTTCTTGCAGCTCTTGGCATGACTTGTCGTTTGCAAGCATTTGGGTCAAGCTTGAATCTAGTGTTAAGCAGTGAACATCCATTTGACGTAATAATGATTCACTAAACATCGAATGACCAAAATTACGTAAAGCCAGTTCGGCACCATTTTTACGAAGTTCAATAAATGCTTTTTGAGCGGCATCGATATTGAGCTGAATGTCTTCTTCTGCAAATTGTAAAATTAACGGATTTTTCAATTTACTACGAATAATCGTAATCAGTTTCGAAATAAACTCAGGGAAGGTGCGGTCGTTATATAGCACTTCTTTGTTGAGGTTAACGATTAATTTCGCTTCAGGGAACTGAGTGATGAAGTTGTGTAGTTGTTTACACGATTCAACTAAGATCCAACGATCCAATTTAATGGAAAGCTCAGAGTCTTCAGCCAACTCACGTAGTTGGGCGATATCTTTCCATTTATTTTCAAAAATAAAGCCGCTGGTTACTTCATAAGTATAAAGATGTGAATCTTCTTTATCATACAGTTGCTGATATTTAAGATGAATTTCACCGCGTTCTAAGCAGTTGCGAAGGGCCTTAATAACAGGAGCTTCATCACTAACGACAATCGGCGCAATTTGTGCTTCTGGTGTACCGAAATCCAAACTTGGTATGTCAATTTCTAATGGAATAGTTAAATCGATTTCAGGTGCTTGTTGGTTGGTTGGTAGCGCAGTATTAAAGGCTTTCGCAATAAAGGTATCAAAATGTGCTTCATCACGAATATCGCTGTCTAAAACACTGTATCCTATGCGTAAATTTAATGGATAAGTTTCATTGTTTACACTCAGTAATTGAGGTTTGCTCAGGGTGTTAAGACCAATCAACTTAGACTCAAGTTTGAGCTGATTATCCGCTTGGAATAAGGCAACGATTGCACCATTATCTAAACTAAATAATGGAGCATGAGTCTGATCTTTCAAGAAGTCTTTAATATTGGTGAAATAGCTCTTATAAGTATTCCAATCTTTTTGAAAAATCGCATCAGAACAAGAAGCCAATGTAAATAGAACCAATGCATTTACATTACCAGGTTGCTGGCCAATGGTGCGGTTGAGTTGTTGAAATGCTTTTGGTTTTTGTGGGCTAGCTTCAACTGGAGCGTTGCTTACAGCATTGCTGCTTTGACTGCCAATTTCAATTGCGAGCTGTAAAGCATCTTCTTCAGCCGCGGCAATAAATTCGAGTTTTAGTGGGTTTTGCCCAGCCACTGCGATATTTTGCGAAACAAGATCAAAACGTCCTAAATCGAGCTGTCCTTGGCTGATTTTTTTAAAGCGTTGCTTAAAGTCGTTGAGGTCAGTAGGTTGTAATAGATCGAGTAAAGGCAGACCAATTACATCATCTTCATTTTTTAGACCAAACAAAGTGAGATATTCAGCATTGGCTTGAATGTGAATGCCTTCTTGAATCACGGCAACCGCTTTACGACTATCTTCAACTAAAGACTGGGTTTGGATTTGAGCTGTTTCGAGCTCTTCCATTAAATGTTGCTGCGATTGTTGTAGGCGACTAAAGGATAAAGCACGGATTAAACCAAAATAGAAACTCTCAGGTTCAGCAATATCGACAATGTCATAAATCCCTTTTTTGACTAAACTTGCATATTGTTCTGCTTGATAGTCTTCGGGTTTAAGTAAAATAATCGGTAAATTCGGTTGGCTCGATAGTTGAACTAAACTTAAAGCTTGTTCATATTTTAAATCATAAGCACGTCCAAAAATGATCAAGTCCCAATTGAGATTCAGCTGTTTTTCGAAATTTTGTAAATCATCAAGTAATATGGCATGAACTTGATGTTCGCTGTCTGTCAATAAATCACGTATCTGGTTAAAACGTATTTGATTATCATCAATAATGAGTAATCGAGTTTCCGTACGTTTTAGTTTTTTGGATAGTAATGGATTTCTCACTTTAATGCTTCCCATAAGTCGTTATTTTTGATCTCATTGCTCTGTTTCGCAATATAGTCTTTAACGACATTTTCTTGCTCTTCATTCAATAATTCATATTCAAAGCGAATAAAGCTTTGTGTCACCAACTGCGCTTTGGTGAGATAGACTTTGATGTCTTCTTTGCCTAAGCGAAGGTGGATCGTTTGTTTCTCTCGGAAGAGATTTGCCCCAGGTAAAATTAAGGTCGTAGACACTTGATCAAGTTGTGTGGTCTGTACCAATAAAGCAGGTTGATGATTTGTTGTATTGCGGTCGGTACGAATATGGGCTGAACATGGATACAAATCTTGAGCCAGTACTTCGAGACCCAATTCCAAACTTTTTTCAGTCGATTGTTTGATCCAACGAACAACACCGCCACGCCATTGGCTTTGAGCATTTTCTTGGATCAAAATAAATTCGCCGGTTTTTAAATTGGCTGGGGTAGGGCCAGTCCATTTAATGCGATAACCATTCACACTAATATCTAATACGTCAGCAGTATGAATCTGTTTTGCTTCACGATCTAGCGCTTTCGCATTAGTCATGCCTGTTGGCATATTTGAATCATGCGAATTGACAAAAGAGGCTTCATTGTGGAATTGATAATTGCCTTCCAAATCTAAAGTTTCGTGGAAGTTTTTACCTTTAGAGAGATAGAAATGCGCCACCATTAAGCTAAAGCAAATATTAATTTGCGCAGAATATTCATAACGTTCATGACGGCGTTCAGTGTTGTTGGTCAAAATATTATGAATATGGAAATATAGTGCTGGAGTTAAAAATAACTTTTCATTTTTAGATAAATAATTGGCATTTCTAGTTTGCGTTTCGGTCAAATGATCGAGCAAGTTTTGCGTTGAAATGTATACATTGGCTTGATAAGACCGATCTTGTTTTGAGTTATAAATCGGTGGGTGATCTTTTTTCGTGTCTACAACATAGCGTGAAAGCGTGGTTTCTTTCGGTAGGATTTGAACCAATTTTGCCCAGTCAAAGCTACATAAATACAAACCTTGGATTTCAGCAGGGCGAATCTGATGATTATTGAAAATATCTAATAAGATTAATTGTGCATAAGCTTGAGCAATATTTGCAATTTGATGTTGAGTGCCCAGTAACTGATTGACATTACTTTGATAGAAATTGTGTTCAATGGCACATTCAATCAGTTGATGTGCCGCAATCCATTGACCTGCAGTCGGTGTGGCATACAACATATGTTGTTGATACAACAACAGTGTCAGTTGTTGCAATCCATAGTAAATCGACGCAATTCGAGCGGTTTGTAAGCTTTTTTTATGGCCGAATGAAAAAATCGAAAACTTTTGTTGATTGAGCTGCTGATTACATCGTTTGGCAATATCAATATAGATTTTGGCAAAGTGACTACGTAAAAGCATCGCTAATTCAATGATTTGATCATTACGATCCGTGGTAATGAGGCTTTGATTGGTAAAGTGTTTTTCTAAGCTTGTGAGCACACTTTCCATAGTCGGATGTAAAATTTGAACCAAATCAAAACGTAACATCTCTTGGCATTTCAGCTCGGAGATTTCAAGTAAGGCATTGAATAAAGCTTTAGATGAGGTACCCAATTGTAAAATTGAAATACCGTTTAACCACTCTTGTAGACCTTTAGCATTGGTCGGACAAAAGCTTAATTTATCCAGCTTTAATTCAGTCGGATTGTAAAACGTATCTGAAGTATGCGTGGTCATCTTTATTATTTAACTCAAAAAGTTGAAGCCCCAAAAAGCGGTGTCTTGTTTTTTTCGCCCGCTATTTCCCGTACAAGTTTAGGAACCAAATAACCAGGTAGGTTCTCTAAAACTTTTTTATAAATTAAATCAATATCCTGAGCTGGTGTATCAAAATGATGAGCACCTTTTACTTTATCCAGAACATGCAAATAATATGGCATTACACCTGCGTCGAATAAGCGGTAACTCAAATCGACCAATACTTCTGCAGAATCATTAACCCCTTTTAATAAGACTGCTTGGTTCAGCACGGTGATTCCTTGTTTGACAAGCTGTTGAAGCTGGCTGCACGTGAAGTCATCTAGCTCTGATGGATGATTTGAGTGTACCACTAGAATAATGCGTAGCCTACTGTTTTTTAAAATAGAAACCAGCTCTTCATCGACACGGTTGGGGATTACGATAGGAACTCGTGAATGAATTCTCAAAAATTTAATTTGTGGCAAAGTCGATAAACGTTCAATCCACACTTGAAGTTTACGATTTGATAGTGTGAGCGGGTCTCCACCACTTAAAATCACTTCATTAATATCGGGTTGTTGTTCAATATATCCTTTAATGTTTGGCCAATCGTCATTTTTAGGCAGGTTTTCTTGGTATGGAAAATGGCGGCGGAAACAATAACGGCAATGGACCGCGCAGGCACCGGTTAAAGTCAGTAAAAAACGAGACTTGTACTTATGTAATACGCCTGGCTGTTGGTTAGCCTGCTCTTCACCTAAAGGGTCGGTGACAAAACCGGCGTGTTCTTCAAGTTCCAAATGATGCGGTAGGACTTGCAGTAAAAGCGGATCGAGCGGATTACCTTTTTGCATTTTTTCAACAAAAGCTCGCGGCACACGTAGGCGAAACTCATCTGCTGCGAACTGAGCACCCGATAATAACTGATCATGCGAAAGTTCTAATACATCGAGTAATTCTTGAGGATTTGTTATCAAATCACTCAATTGGGTTTGCCAGTTTTGCTCTTGAAATAAATAGTTTATCATGCCGATTGTTTAAAAAATGCAGAAAGGTGAGTAGGGAATATTGCTGAAATTAATGCGTCGAACTTTGATGTTTAAGCTGAAAAAATTCCGATAAAGCTTAGAACGGATGAAGCCTACGAAACATTTATTAAGTTTCAGTAAACAGCAATTTTACCTGTTTGTGGGCATTGTATAAACAAAGTTCTTTAATGTCTGAGTGTAAGTTAAGCAGCTTGACCCCTTTAATGGGGATTTTTTCGTTGCGACATGGTGCATTGGTCATTTAGAATACGCAATATCACATTAATGTGCATGTGGCAGCCAATGTTACAGTCAGTACTTGCTAAATGACATGTTACAGCCCATAGCATCTATAGATTAAAGTTAGTAAGTTTGGAGTGAGCCAGTCATGGCCTATTATTCTACGAATGATTTCAAGTCAGGCCTTAAGGTCATGCTTGACGGTAACCCATGTTCAATCATGGAAAACGAATACGTAAAACCAGGTAAAGGCCAAGCTTTTAACCGCGTAAAATTACGTAACCTTAAAACTGGTAAAGTTTTAGAAAAAACTTTCAAATCTGGTGATTCACTAGAAGCTGCTGACATCCAAGAAGTTGAAATGAACTACTTGTATAACGACGGTGAAATGTGGAACTTCATGGACCCAGAATCTTTCGAACAAATCGCTGCTGATAAAGTTGCTATGGGCGACGCGGCTAAATGGTTGAAAGATGACTCAAATGAACTTTGCACAATCATGCTTTGGAACGGTGTTCCTTTAACTGTGAGCGCGCCAAACTTCGTTGTATTAAAAATCGTTGAAACTGATCCAGGTGTACGTGGTGATACTTCAGGCGGTGGCGGTAAACCGGCTAAGCTTGAAACTGGTGCAGTTGTACGTGTTCCATTATTCGTACAGCAAGAAGAAAGCGTTCGTGTAGACACTCGTACTGGTGACTATTTAGAACGTGCATAATAGTTTAAAAATAGACTATTATCGAAAGGGATGAAGTGATTCATCCCTTTTTTTATACCTATTGGTTTAAATTTTTATTCCAAAGTATTAGATGAAAAAACCTATAACAGGAGTAGAGTTTCAAGGGAAGAAACAGCAGTACCTCGAACAAGAAAAATCAAGCTGATTTATTTCAACATTTATGAGGGATTGAGATGGAAAACATTCAACCGAAGTCAGGAATGGCTTCGAAGATTATCTGGCTGTTTGTAGCCATTCTAGGTGCCGTTTCATTCGGCATACTAGCACTCAGTCGAGGCGAGCATGTCAATGCAGTTTGGCTGATCCTTGCAGCAATCTGTGTGTATAGCATTGCATATCGTTTTTATAGTTTATTTATTGCCAATAAAGTCTTTGAACTGAATGAGCGACGTTTAACGCCTGCTCATCGCTTAGCTGACGGTTTGGATTATGTGCCGACCAATAAAAGCGTTCTATTTGGTCACCACTTTGCCGCGATTGCAGGCGCAGGTCCTTTAGTCGGTCCGATTCTTGCTGCGCAAATGGGTTATTTGCCGGGAACAATTTGGCTCTTAGTGGGTGTCGTTCTTGCGGGTGCGGTTCAAGACTTTTTAGTCTTATTCATCTCGACGCGTCGTGATGGTCGTTCACTCGGTGAAATGGCAAAACAAGAACTTGGCTCATTTGCCGGAATCATCGTGATGCTTGGCGCACTTGGTGTGATGATCATCATTCTTGCGGTACTTGCTTTGGTGGTTGTAAAAGCGTTGACCAACAGTCCGTGGGGTGTCTTCAGTATCGCTGCCACTGTACCGATTGCGATTTTCATGGGTATCTACATGCGCTTTATCCGTCCGGGTAAAATTGCAGAAGTGTCGATCATTGGTTTTGTACTGATGATGGCTGGGATTATCTATGGTGGCGACATTGCACAGCATCCGTACTGGGGGCCATTCTTTACACTTTCAGGTACTGAATTAACTTGGTGGTTGATTGGTTATGGTTTCGTGGCATCAGTATTACCTGTTTGGTTACTGCTTGCACCACGTGATTACCTATCGACCTTCTTGAAAATTGGTGTTATTGCAGGTTTAGCAATCGGGATCATGTTTGCTTTACCTGAGATGAAAATGCCAGCGGTAACGCATTTTATTGATGGTACAGGTCCTGTATTTGCAGGCTCAATGTTCCCATTCTTGTTTATTACCATTGCCTGTGGTGCAATTTCAGGTTTCCATGCGCTCGTTTCTTCAGGAACGACACCGAAGCTTGTGAATAATGAAAAAGATATTCGCATGATCGGTTATGGCGGCATGTTGATGGAGTCTTTTGTTGCGATTATGGCTTTGGTCTGTGCAACGATTCTTGAGCCTGGTGTGTATTTTGCGATTAATGCACCAGCAGCTGTGATTGGTACAACGGTTGAGTCCGCTGCAGAAGCAGTTCGTACATTAGGCTTCGTGGTAACACCTGAAGCATTGACCTTACTTGCACAAGAAGTGGGTGAAAATTCGATTCTGTCTCGTACAGGTGGTGCGCCAACATTTGCGATTGGTATGGCGCATATCATTACGGAAATTTTTAATAACCGTTCAATGATGGCGTTCTGGTATCACTTTGCGATTTTATTCGAAGCACTCTTCATTTTAACGGCAGTTGATGCGGGTACACGTGCATGTCGTTTCATGGTGCAAGATACTGTGGGTATCGTGATTCCTGCTGTTAAAAACTCACATAACTTCTTCGGAAATCTGTTAGGTACAGCGGTGGCTGTTGCAGGTTGGGGCTTCTTCGTATACCAAGGCGTGGTTGATCCACTCGGCGGTATTAATAGTTTATGGCCGCTATTTGGTATTGGTAACCAAATTCTTGCTGCGATGGCATTGATCTTGGGTACAGTGATTTTATTCAAGATGAAAAAACAAAAGTATGTTTGGGTGACAATTATCCCAACATTATTCTTGTTTATTACTTCAATGACCGCTGGTTGGCAGAAGATTTTCCACGAAAATCCAAAGATTGGTTTTTTGGCTCAGGCAGATCGTTTTAATGCAGCCATTGCGAAAAATGAATTGTTGGCACCTGCGAAAACCATGGCTGAAATGCATACGGTTGCATTGTCGAATCAAATCAATGCCGGTCTTTGTGCATTCTTTATGATCGTGGCATTTGTTATGTTATTTGCAGCGATTGGTGTGGTACGTCGTGCCTTGGCAAATCCAAATCCATCGGTGAATGAAGCAGAAGCAATTTACCGTGACCCAGCTGAAATTAATCCGTCAAATTCAGCACATTAATAGGGGAATATGAATGAACCTGAAGTTTGCAAAAAGTGGAAAAACGGTGATTTATAAAATCATTAAAATGACCATTATGTCGCAGAAGGATTTAATTCTGAACCCGAAAAATTGGTCACGTATTGCGACTTTGTGGCAACGTTTACAGCAAAGCTTCCGCCTGATGGTGGGTGTGCCAGATTACCAAAATTATTTGGAACATATGGCAAAACATCATCCTGATTTGGAAGCGATGGATGCAAAAACATTTTATCGTCACTGCGTAGATGCACGTTATCCATCAGCTGGTGGTGACATGAAGAAGTGTCCTTGCTAATGCTTTGACTTGTGCTAAAAATCCAATAAAAAAGCGTTCTTCGGGACGCTTTTTTATTGCAGAATTGTGATCAGTCGAAGCGAAAACAACGTTTTTGTATACCCAATAAATATCAAGCGTATGTATTTAAAGTATTGAACTGAGTATGGCTTGGAGATAAACACTGTATTTTTAAATAAAACCCTGTATGTTAGTCATTCATTTAACTTTTTTATTGGGGAATAAAAGGTGTTTTGGGGATCAGAGAAAAGCCAAAAAAATAATACATCGACGCTTTTAAGTGAGCAGAGCCTTGCGCCTTTTTACCCGAAAATAAATACATTCCTCGAACAAGTTAACCAAATTATTTTGGATAAAAATCAGCAAACCAAATTGGCTTTAGCTTGCCTATTGGCAGGCGGGCATGTGCTATTTGAAGACTTACCTGGTTTAGGAAAAACGACACTATCTAGCGCCTTGTCACATTTGGCGGGATTAAAGTTTCAACGGATTCAATTTACCAATGACATGCTGGCCAGTGATGTGATTGGGGTAAACATGTTTAATCAAAAAGAACATCATTTTGAGTTTAAATCTGGGCCAATTTTTACCCAAATATTATTGGCAGATGAAATCAACCGTTGTAGTCCAAAGACCCAAAGTGCTTTATTGGAAGCTATGGAAGAGGGGTATGTGACGGTTGATGGTGTGCGCTATGCTTTGCCTCAACCATTTTGGGTGATTGCGACACAAAACCCTTTATTTCAAAGTGGTACTTATGCCTTACCTGAGTCCCAGTTGGACCGGTTTTTAATGCGTTTGTCTTTAGGTTATCCATCGCGTCAGGCAGAGAAATTATTGCTCCAACAAACTTCACGCCATGATCTGATTGCAGCATTAGCACATATCTTTAATGAAGCAGAAATTTTACAACTACAAGGTTTTGTCGAGCAGATACATCTGAGTGATCGTTTGATGGATTACATTTTGGATCTTGCTGCTGAAACACGTAAAGGGAGACATGGTCTTTCTACGCGTGGTGTTTTAGCCTTAAAGAAAGCTGCGCAAGCCTATGCGCTGATTGAGCAGCGAAATTATGTGAATCCTGACGATGTGCAAGCGGTTTTTGCAGCGGTGGTATCTCATCGAATTGGGTTGTCAGATCTTGAAGCCTTTAAGCTTTTAGAACAAGTTTCGATTCAATAAAGGAGTTGAACCTTGGCTTCGATTTGGCAGCAATGGATTGAACGTCGATTTAAAATCGATCAGCACAAGCAGCTGACTCAAAAAGATGTCTTGATCTTTATCTATCAGCAAGGCTACTTGTATTTGGTGTTAATTTTCATCACCTTTATTGCCGGCGTGAATTATGCCAATAACTTGATTTTAGGCTTTTGTTTTTTAATTAGTGCCGTATTGTGTATTAGTTTCTATATAACTTTTAAGCAACTTCATGCGTTGCAGATACAAATAAATATTGTTGATACACCGCAAGTAGGTGAATTACTTTCGGTCGATATTTACTTTAAACAAGATGCTGAACAGGCGCGATATTTGTGGATTAAAACTGAAAATCAGCTACATAAATTATTGTTCAATACGCAACAGCATTGCTTTCAATTAAATTTTACAACCAGCCAACGCGGTGTTTTTCAGATTCCACCCATACAACTTTATAGTGTTTATCCCTTTGGTTTAGTGCGGGCCTGGACGTATTTGTATGCACAGCAGCCTGCGTGGGTTGCCCCACAAGCCAGTTTGCATTCCGTTGAAAATAAGCAGCAACAGCAAAACTTTGAACCTGATCTTGATGAATTTCGTGAATTACGCAGTTTTCAGACGGGGGATTCACTTCATGCGGTGTCGTGGAAACAAGCAGCACGAGGACAAGGCTTATATGTGAAAGTCTTTGAACAATATGAAGATCTAAAGAAATTGGAGATTCATTATCACTATATGCCAGCTCAAAGTCATGAAGAAAAACTTAGCCTTATGATGGGTTTGGTCGAGCAGGCTGAGCAAAATCACGATCAATATGCACTGTATTTACCTAATGCTGAGTTAGCATCAGGCACTGGAGCACTGCATTTTTCCGAAGCTAAACGGTTATTGGCGCAGGCTTGATTTATGATTGAAAATACCATACGCCGCTCCATACTACTCACTTTAGCTTTAGTGCTCATTGCGCAAATGCTTTATATACCAGTGGTGACATCATTGGTATTTTTAGTCATTTGGCTTATTTTATTACTCAATACCCGCGCCAGTAAAAAACCATTTTCTAAAATTTTAACCTATGTGCTGACATTGACTGCTTTATTCAGCATTTACTTAAGCCATAAAACCTTTATTGGTGTTGATGCAGGGGTTGCAGTACTTAGTACATTTTTATTTGCGAAATCTTTAGAAACAAAAACACGTCGTGATGTGATTATTTTATTTAACTTTGCGATGTTTGTGATTGCTAGTAGTTTTTTGTTTAGCCAGTCTTTTGCCATGGCATTGGTTATTTTATTGGCGTTGTTAAGCTGTTTTATTGGATTATACCGTTTACAGACCGTTGGTTTTAGCCAAAACTCAGGCGGTGAAATACAAGCGATTAAACAAGATATTGGGCATGTGGGAAAATTTATTGCCTTAGCTGTTCCATTTTTTATTTTACTGTTTCTCTTTTTTCCACGCCTACCACCGCTATGGCACATTCCTATTCCTGAAAATAAAGCCACATCAGGGATCAGTGACAGCATGTCTCCGGGCGATATTGCTGAGTTATCACAGTCGAGTAGTTTGGCTTTTCGTATAATCGGTGATATTCAAGCGTTGCCACCACGTACAGAGCTGTATTGGCGGGCGATGGCTTTAGATGAATATGATGGTTCTAAATGGACCAGTCATTTTTTTAACCAGAATGTTATACAGCTGAATCCAGCCGAGTTAAAAACCAAGCGGGCGTTGAATTATCAATATTTGGCTGCCGACCCAACTGTGATGTGGATTATGTCGTTGGAGCAATCCGTACCCAACGAAGCACGTTTTGCTTTAGGTCAAGATGGTCGAATTACACCCTACCGATTAACAGCACGCACGGAGCCGATTCAACTGAAATGGTTAGGAAGTGTAGAGCCGCCACAAATAAAAAATGTAGCTTTACTTGAAAAATTAAACACTCGCTATGTTGAAAACTTGGATGTTAAATCACAACGATTGGCCCAAACTTTATGGCAGCAAAGTCATCAAAATCCTGAGCGTTATATTGCAGAGGTTTTGCGATGGTATAAACAAAATAGCTTTGCATATACCTTAAACCCAGGCGTATTGGGGCAAAATCGGATAGATGATTTCTTATTTGGATCAAGACAAGGCTTTTGCGAACATTTCGCTTCGAGCTTTGCAATGTTGATGCGCTATGTAGGTGTTCCATCGCGTATTGTCGTGGGATATCAAGGGGGGCAATTAGCACCAGATGGGAAAAGTTGGGAGGTTCGTCAGCTCGATGCACATGCGTGGACAGAGGTTTATGTCAATCAACATTGGCGTCGAATTGATCCTACAGCCATGATCGCACCGCAGCGTATCGATGGTGGGATGCAGGATTATATGGAACAAGATCGGACAATTTTTGGGAGACAGCAGTCGACTTGGGTCTATCAACAATTTTCGATGTTGAAAAAAGTCCGTGTATGGAGTGATTATGCGAGTTACCAATGGCAGAGCAAAGTGGTGGGTTATAATGCTGAATCACAGCAACAATGGTTTAAAAAGCTCGGTACAAATTCTGCTTATGCAGGTGGTTTAATTCTTATATTGAGTATTGGTGGAGTTGTTGCATTATATTTTATATGGAGTATGTGGCATAAAAGAAAAAGTCTAAGCCCTCTAGAAAGAGAAATTGCCAAGTTTGCTAAGAATATACCCTTGAGCCAGCAAAAAGTGGCTTCAGAAAGTTTTAGGCATTGGTTACAACGTTTGGCTGAAAATGTACCTGAACAGGAAAAGGCGGCATTTGAACAAGTTATTACGTTATTTGAGCAGGAAATTTATGTAGGTACCGCGCTAAGTTCTCATGATATTCAATATTTTAAGGCTTTGCTTAAAACTTGTACGCAAAGTTTAAAAAAGTCAGAAAAGGGCTTGTCATAAAAAATAAAAATGAATATGATTCTACGCATTCTAGGTTTATAGCTCAGTTGGTTAGAGCGCTACGTTGACATCGTAGAGGTCACCAGTTCGAATCTGGTTAAACCTACCAAATTCAAAAAGCAGAATCAAAATGATTCTGCTTTTTTTTATCTGAAATTATTAGGGTCTGTTGACATTTACTGTTCATAATTAACCCTATAAAGGTAGCCATAAAAATATACAGGCTAAAGCAACAGAACTTTGATAATTCCTTTTGAGCTTGTCATATCGAGTAGCTATTCCTCTAAATTGCTTTAATCTACAAAACATATTTTCAACTAAATGCCTGATTTTATATAAATACCAGTCCATATGGTCATTGTTCGATTGGCTATTCGTTTTCCTTGGTATATTCGCTTTAGTCCTTGTTTTCCTGATCTGTTCACGCAGTGATTCTGAATCATAGCCTTTATCTGCGCATACCACTTTTGTCTCTTTTAAATCTAATGTTGATATTAAATCAGGTGCAACTTTAACATCATGTGTGGTTCCATCGGTAATCATGAAATCAATAGGATTGCCATGTGCATCAACAATCAAATGTATTTTTGAGAAGTTTCCTCCTACACTTTTAGAAATAGATTGATTCGCTATGCCGGCAGAATGTTGATGAGCACGTACATGAGAGCCATCAATAAAAATCCACTCCATATCGGGGCATGAGGCTAGTAATTTAAATAATCTAAGTAACTTACCACTGCTTGACCAACGATTAAAACGCTTGAAAATAGAGTTTGAATGACCAAAACAAGAAGGAATATCTCGCCACGGACAGCCTGTTCTAATTCTAAAGAGAATAGCTTCAATAAAATTGCGTAAATTTGAGTTGTGGTGAATGGATAAATTACGCAGAATAACTTTCAACTTTTGCCAGTGTTGATCTGTCAGCATGTTACGAGGCATAGCGAATAGTAAAATTGGGTTTGGCGATTTGATTTTACTATTTCGCTATTTTTTAAGCTAAAAGTGTCAACACACCCTAATTAAAGTGTTATTAAGACTATAGTTGAATCAAATCTACTTATATGAAGAGTGTTCATCGTAGGTCATTACCAATTGTATTTGGCCTAATATAGATTCATAGGAATTGAGTCGTAAAATCATTTTGAGATGGAATTAGGCGTAAATGCATCTATATGCAAATACATAAATTTGGATATCGGTTGTTTAAGTAATTAAGCCAAACTTCTTTGGCTCATATTTCTGCATTTATGACTATATAGTAGTGCTTCATACAATGTATGCTATAGCGGATTATTTGAAACAAAAAAAGCCGCATTCTATGCGGCTCTTAATTGAACAAATAAATTATGCATCTTCAGTTTCTAAAATTTCGAAGTCATGGGTAATTTCTACACCACCATCCATCAGCATTTTACTAGCAGAACAGTATTTTTCAGCAGAAAGTTCAACCGCTTTTGCAACTTGCTTTTCCTTCACGCCATGACCAGTGACTACAAAGTGCAAATGAATTTTAGTGAATACAGCAGGAATAGTGTCGGCACGTTCTGCATTTAATTCACAACGAACATCAGTAATGTCTTGGCGTGCTTTCTTTAAAATCGTCACAATATCGAAAGATGCACAACCACCAAGTCCTGTTAAAATCAGTTCCATTGGGCGCGGACCACGGTTTTCACCGCCATATTCTTGTGATCCATCCATCATAACAGTGTGACCACTTTGAGTTTTTGCTTCAAAAGCAACATTCTCTAGCCAATGAACACTAGTTTGCATTGCAAGTCCCTAAAAAAAGCTATAAATTTACGCAGTACCTGTACACTAACATAAATTGAGTTGATAAGGAATTTCAACTCTTACGTGTGACAAGTTCACTTTAGGTCTTGTGCGATCTATAAATTATCCATATTCGGAAACTGTTAGCATGACTTCAAACTTTTCACAACTTAGCACAGATGCGCTATCTCCGGGGCAGTTACCTGAGTCGGTGAAGGCATTATTAAAACGTGCATATATTAATCGTTACCCAAAACGTACAACAATCATTGATGCGGGCTCAGAATCTAAATCTTTGTATTTAATTCTTAAGGGTTCAGTATCTATCATTTTACGCGAAGATGATGAGCGTGAAATTGTGGTTGCGTACTTAAATGCGGGTGACTTTTTTGGGGAAATGGGTCTATTCGAAGCAAATGCACAGCGTACTGCAGAAGTGCGTACGCGTGATGTATGTGAAATTGCTGAGATTACCTATGAAAACTTTCATGAATTAAGCAAACAATACCCAGACTTAAGTTATGCGGTATTTGCACAGCTTGTACGCCGTCTTAAAAATACGACGCGTAAAGTAACCGACCTTGCGTTTATTGACGTGTCAGGTCGAATTGCACGTTGCTTAATTGATTTATCTTCACAACCTGAAGCAATGATTTTGCCGAATGGTCGTCAGATTCGTATTACTCGTCAAGAGATTGGTCGTATCGTGGGTTGTTCCCGTGAAATGGTTGGTCGTGTTCTAAAAACACTTGAAGAGCAAGGCATGATTGAAACTGATGGTAAAGCGATTCTAATTTTTGATGCATCGCTTGAAGATAAAAGCCAATTGGCTTCTGACGAATTTGACGACGAAGAATAATCATTCTTCTAAATAAAAAAAAGCAAACTCAGGGGTTTGCTTTTTTTATGTCCATTCATTTCTCACTATTATAGCGGAAGCAACCTTTCTCACATTTTTTGACAAATAAACAGAAAATTATGATTTAAACAAAGCCGATATCTTATGTAAGCTACTTCGTGACTTATATATTGATATTTAAAATAAAGAGGGAATTTGCGGCATGCAATTTAAACCATTGGCACATACAGGCATATTAGTTCCAGAAATTTGTTTAGGCACCATGACGTTTGGTGAACAAAACACCCAAGCAGAAGCTTTTGAGCAACTGGATTATGCTTTAGAGCGTGGTCTTAACTTTTGGGATACTGCAGAAATGTATCCTGTCCCACCGAAACCTGAAACCCAAGGTTCAACTGAAACTATTATTGGTAACTGGATTGCAGCTCGCGGTGGCCGCGATAAAATAATCTTAGCTTCAAAAATTGCAGGACCGTCACAAGGCGGTAGTCATATTCGTGACGGGCAAACTAAATTTATTGCTTCGGAAATTGAGTCTGCACTGGATCATTCTCTTCAGCGCTTACAAACAGATTATCTTGACTTATACCAGTTGCATTGGCCGCAACGCCCAACCAACTTTTTTGGTAAATTGGGTTATGGCAATGCCGAAGCGAACAATACGCAAACTATTACCAATTTAGAAGAAACATTAGTTGCTTTAAGTCATGAGGTGAAAAAAGGTCGAATTCGCTCAATTGGGCTATCTAATGAAACGCCATGGGGAACGTTAAAATTCCTACAACTTGCAGAAAAGCATGGTTTAGAAAAAATTGTCAGTGTGCAAAATCCATATAGTTTGTTGAATCGTACTTATGAAATCGGTTTATCTGAAATTGCACACTACGAAGGCGTGGGCTTATTGGCATATTCACCTTTAGCATTTGGTTATCTAACAGGTAAATTCCGTCATGGTGCACGTCCTGCCAATGCTCGAGTGACACTATTTTCACGCTTCAGCCGCTATTCAAATGCGGAGAGTGAATGGGCAACAGAACAATATGCACAATTGGCTGAACAGCATGGTTTAACGTTGACACAGTTAGCACTAGCATTTATTAAGCAGCAATTTTTTGTCACCAGTACAATTATTGGTGCGACAAATCTAGATCAGTTGAAAGAAAATATTGATGCTTTTGAGGTGAATTTATCAGAAGACATTTTAAAAGGGATTGAAGCTATTCATCGCCAACAGCCAAATCCTGCACCTTAAGCTGAACTTTTTAGTGGATTAAGCAAAAGCCTGCATGTAAATGTGGGCTTTTTTGACATTTGTATTATTTAAGCAAATGGAAAATCATTGAATTTTATTCTCAGAAAGTCAGTTGAGTTGACAAGAAAATTGCCTAAAAATACATATGTATTTAAACAATATAATAAAGTACTAAATTCTTCAATAAATGACTTGAAAAGTATTCTATTTATACCAATATTATAATTGAGATTTATCTATATCTTAAAATTAACTCATTGAAAAATATTTAAAAAATGTATTTGAAATTTTAAATATGACTCCCATATATGCTTCAAGTACAGAATTTGTTGTGAGGAATAACAAGAATGCGATTTGAAAAATTCACAAACCGTTTGCAGCAAGCATTATCCGATGCCCAATCTTTAGCAATGGGGAAAGACCATACAGCCATTGAAGGAATCCATATTCTTTCGACATTGCTTGAAGAGCCGTCGAACCAAAACTTGTTACAACAGGCAGGTGCTAATCTTCCTGAGTTAAAAACCAAGCTTCAGCAAGCCCTACAGGATACCGCCACCATTGCTACGCCGACAGGGGACATCAACCTAAATCCTGAAGCAGTCAAGGCGCTGAATTTAGCTGACAGTTTTGCTCAAAAAGCTGGAGATGAGTTTCTTTCTACAGATTGGGTGATTCTCGGTTTAGCTGAAACGGGTAAAACCAAAACCTTATTAAATAGTGTAGGCGTAACGACAGATAAATTACGCAATGCAATTGAACAAATACGAGGCGGTGAACAAGTCATGAGTAATAACCACGAAGATCAACGTGATTCACTCAACAAATATACCTTAGACCTCAATGCACGTGCATTAGAAGGCAAGTTAGATCCAGTTATTGGTCGTGATGAAGAGATTCGCCGTACCATTCAGGTTTTATCACGTCGTAGCAAAAACAACCCGGTATTGATTGGTGAGCCTGGTGTGGGTAAAACAGCAATCGTTGAGGGCTTAGCACAGCGTATCGTCAATGGCGAAGTTCCTGAAAGTCTGAAAGGTAAACGTGTACTTTCACTCGACCTTGGTTCATTGCTTGCAGGTGCAAAATACCGTGGTGAATTTGAAGAACGTCTCAAAGCAGTTCTAAAAGATTTAGCCAAATATGATGGCGAGATTATTCTTTTCATTGACGAACTACATACGCTTGTTGGCGCAGGTAAAGGCGATGGTGCAATGGATGCTGGTAACATGCTTAAACCTGCATTAGCGCGTGGTGAGCTACGCTGTGTAGGTGCGACAACACTTGATGAATATCGTCAATATATCGAAAAAGATGCGGCATTAGAACGTCGTTTCCAAAAAGTGATCGTTGATGAACCGAGTGTGGAAGACACCATTGCGATTTTACGTGGTCTAAAAGACAAATATGCAACCCATCATGGTGTGCAAATTTTAGACTCAGCGATTATTGCTGCGGCAAAAATGTCGCATCGTTACATCACAGACCGTCAGTTGCCAGACAAAGCCATTGATTTGATTGATGAAGCAGCATCACGAATCAAAATGGAAATTGACTCAAAACCTGAGCCACTTGACCGTTTAGACCGCCGTTTAATTCAATTGAAAATGCAACTTGAAGCCGTGAAAAAAGATGCAGATTCAGTCTCAAAAGCTGAAGTTGAGCACCTAGAGAAACAAATTGCTGAAGTTCAAAAAGAATATAGTGATTTGGAAGAAGTGTGGATTGCGGAAAAACGTTTGGTTGACGGCACGAATCAGGCTCAAATTGAGCTAGATAAAGCACGTACTGCCTTTGAAAAAGCACAACGTGAAGGTGATTTAGCAGAAGCTAGCCGTTTGCAATATGGTGTTATTCCTGAGTTGCAAAAACGCTTGAATGAAGAAGAAGTTGCCGAGGTGAATGAAGAACCGAAACTGATTCGTACCAAAGTCACTGAAAATGAAATCGCTGAAGTGGTAAGTGCGGCTACAGGTATTCCTGTTGCGAAAATGCTGCAAGGTGAACGTGAAAAACTCTTACACATGGAGGAGTTCTTACATAACCGTGTAGTTGGTCAAGATGAAGCTGTCGTAGCAGTGTCGAATGCGGTGCGTCGTTCTCGTGCAGGATTATCCGATCCAAACCGCCCAAGTGGTTCATTCTTATTCCTTGGGCCTACAGGTGTAGGTAAAACTGAGTTAACCAAAGCTTTAGGTAATTTCTTATTTGACAGTGATGATGCGATTATTCGTATCGACATGTCAGAGTTTATGGAAAAGCATTCGGTGAGCCGTTTAGTAGGTGCGCCTCCGGGCTATGTGGGTTATGAAGAAGGTGGTGTGTTAACCGAGGCTGTTCGTCGTAAACCTTATAGTGTAGTGTTGTTTGATGAGGTTGAAAAAGCACATCCAGATGTCTTTAACATCTTACTTCAAGTGTTGGATGATGGTCGATTAACAGACTCACAAGGCCGTGTGATTGATTTCAAAAACACCGTGATCGTGATGACCTCGAACTTAGGTTCAACCGATGTTCGTGAATTAGGTGAAAACCCGTCGAAAGACGAAGTTCGCGCTGTGGTTATGGCTGCGGTATCTGAACATTTCCGACCTGAATTTGTGAACCGTATTGATGAGTTGGTGGTTTTCCACTCTTTACAAAAAGCGCAAATTCGTGGCATTGCGGATATTCAGTTGGATCGCTTACGTTCACGTTTGGCAGATAAAGATATGAGTTTGGCGGTTGAAGATAGTGCCTTTGAATTACTTATCGATGCTGGTTTTGACCCTGTGTATGGCGCACGTCCTCTGAAACGTGCTATCCAACAACAAGTTGAAAATACATTGGCACAGAAAATCTTATCAGGTGCTTTCCAACCGGGCGATACGATTGTCGTTCAAGCGGAAGGAGATCACCTAACTTTTGAAAAGTTAAAACTCAACTAAAAAGCACAAATCTGCTACATCCAGTTGTAAAAACAGAAACCCGGTTTAGGCCGGGTTTTTTAATTTTACGCTTGTCGTAATTTTCGTTTAAATACGTAAAGTTCATTGCATTTCATCATTTTCACCCACTAATATGACGTCCGCACACATCCAACGAGATGACTGTGTTCTGTAAAACAAAAACAATATCGCTCGTTCATCATGAATGAATGGCAACAGGAAATTATGATTATGATGGAATTTAAACTGCTTAGGCAGATCAAAAAAGAACCTTATAGTTTATATAAACGTACAGATGACATCACTGTTCAAGAACTCAAACGCATGTATGGTATTTACCAAAAGTATTATGCCAATACCCGTTATGAAATTTTTGAACGCGACTTCTTAGAAAAAACCGGTGTTTTTTTCATTATTGAACCGAAAAATAATCAAATTGTCGGATTCTCGACGGTTATGGAGCGTGACTTTATTGTTGATGGTAAAGCCCGACATGCTTTTTTCAGTGGTGATACCATTATTGAGAAAGAGTACTGGGGGAATCGTGCATTAACCCGAGCAATGTTCCGTTATATTATTAGTTTTAAATTTCGTCATCCAAGAACCCCTGTATATTGGATTTTAATCTCTAAAGGCTTTAAAACTTATCTGCTCTTAGCCAATAACTACTACAGCTACTATCCACATTATGGTGAGAAAAATGCTCATCTCAAAGACTTTGTCGAATCGTACTGTAAAGAATATTTCTCAGAATACTATAACCATGAAACAGGTCTGCTGAATTTTGGCGAAGACTATCAGCCACTCAAAGCAGATGTTGCGCCAATCACCCATGAGATGCGCGAAAACAATACCAAGATTGCTTTCTTTGAAGATAAGAACCCAACGTGGGTCGATGGAACTGAACTACCGTGCATTGGTGAATTACGTTGGAGCGATTTATACCGTTATGTAAATCGATTCTTAACCAAGACCACCAGTGTAAGTAAACATGACAGCAAGTTACGTTATAAGTCACGTACATTGCATATTGCGACAGGTTCAGACTCGAAGGTGGCCTAATGGGATTGCTTCTCACTACAGCACATCAAGTTTTGAATATTGCCTGCCGTAAAGCATTTCAGCGCTATACACAGCAGGCAAATCAGCTGGAAAATGTGCAACGTAAAAAATTAAGCCATTTTTTAAAGCAGCACATTTCGCAAAATCTAAGCTATGAGCAATTTTCCAAAAAATATCCGCTTTCGCGTTATAGCAATTGGAAAAGCCAAATTGAACAATCCAGACAAAGTGGCAAAAATTGTTTGGGGCCTGAAAAAATTATCCGTTTCCAACCGACCAGTGGGTCGAGTGAAGCAATTAAATTCATTCCCTATACTCAGGCTTTTTTAGATGAGCTAGATGAAGCTATTGGGTTATGGCTCACTAATTTATATCGCACTCATCCACAACTGAAAAACTCAACGCATTATTGGTCGGTTTCATGGTTGCCTGAAAGCCAGAGAAAGCTTTTAGAAAATAGTAATTTGAATGATGACAGTGCGCTGCTTAATCTGTCGAAGCGAGTGTTGAGTAAAATTACCCAGTCGGTACCGACTGAAATTGCGATGGCGAATTCAGCCGAAGATGCCATGTTTGCAACCGCGGTGTATCTCGTTGCAGATAAGCATTTAGGCATGATTTCGGTATGGAGTCCTACATTTGCTTTGCAATTGTTGGATATCATTCATGAACATCAAGCTGAAATTGTGCAGGTCTTAAAAACTGGACAATGGCAACGTGAGGGTTTGAGTTTTCTGCAAGTTCCTAAATCTTGTCAACAATGCTATCGCTTACAAGACTTGGATTTGACCCAAGCAACGGCGTGGAAAAAACTGTGGCCTAAACTCAGTCTGGTTTCGAGTTGGGATACTGCGAGCGCAGAGCAGTGGGCAGTACAACTCCAGCAACGAATTGCAGGTGTGGCATTTGAAGGTAAAGGTTTATGGGCAACTGAAGGCGTAGTGACGATTCCATTTGCAAACCGTTTTACCTTAAGTTATCAGTCACATTTTTATGAATTTATTTTGCAAGACAGCCAAAAAGTGGTGCCATCGTGGCAACTGAAAGTAGGTGATATTGTTAGTCCTGTGATCACGACAGGTTCAGGATTAATTCGTTATGTGATTGATGATGAATTAGAAGTCACAGACTTTTATCAGCAAGTGCCATGCTTCAAATTTTTAGGTCGCAAAATGACGGTAGATTTGGTCGGAGAAAAGCTCGACCACAATGCTGCAGTTAAAGTGCTTGCAGAGTTTAAACAAGCGGATTATTTGCCGATTAGTATCTTGGGTATCGAACAATGTTCGGTTAAAAAACCACACTATATTTTGCTTAGTGAAGGTAATGTAGATAAACAACCATCCGCTCATGCACTAGACCGTTTGCTTAAACATAATTTTCATTATGAATTGGCACGCGATCTAGGGCAGTTGGATGAACCTGAAGTGGTACATGTACAAGATGCTTGGGACTACTACAAAACACTAGCCATGAACAATGGCATGATTGAAGGGAATATTAAGCCTGAGCCGCTTAAGAAAATGAAAACAAAAATAATTGAGTATTGAGATGGATATCGATGTGTTAGATGCACCGTTCGATGAAACGGCGCTATATCATTCAAAGAATGAGACTAAGTTTGCGGTTCGAAATGCGACTGTCGAAGATGATGAGCAACTAATGAAAATTAGTGCTGAGAGTGTGCCAAGTAATGGCATTACCTTATCTTATGAGCGTCACCCGAGTTATTTAGCTGCTAGCTATGCACAGTATAATCGACCAGATTTAAAAGTGGTTGTCCCTGTGGACGATCCATCTATCGTGATTGCGATGATGAATTTGGGGTGGCGTTATTGTTATCTCAATGGTCAGCCTGACCTAATACGTTATGTTGCCGATTTAAGAATGAATCCGGCGTATCGTGGTGCCAAAGTCATGCGATTATTAATGGACTATGTCCATGATGAAATCCCCCAAGATACGATTTTTGAAAGTGTAGTTTTAAACGCCAATATTGTCGCAGCTAGTATTTTACATCATGAAAGATCAGGTTTTCCGTTGCCATTTTTTTATGATGAAATTCGAACCTTTACTGTTTCACAGGCAATGAGACCAAAAACTTTCAATCAATATCAATTTAAAATGCTGACTGCTGAACGTGTAGATGAAGCGAATGATTTCATTTTAAAAATGAAAGACCATTATAATTTTTTACCTAGCTATGATTTTAATGCGTTGGTTGATGGTCAAAATCCATTTTGGGCAGGCTTAAATCTGGACGATTTTTATTTGATTTATGATCAGCATAATCTGTTGGTTGGACTCTACGGATTATGGAATCAAAAGAGTTTCAAACAAACTCGTGTGATCGACTATTCACGTCCATTAAAGTTGATGAAGCCTTTTTATAATGCCTATGCGAGTGTGCGTGGTGTATTATCACTGCCAAAAATTCAGGGAACTTTCGATTATTTAATGCTGCATAGTCCACTATGTCATCCTGAACATCTAGAAGTATTTGCAAGTTTGATTTTTCATGCCAAGCAACAGACCAAGCGACGTGGCAAAGAAACCTATTGCATCACTTTGGCAGAGAAGGACCCGCGTATAGGATGGATGAAAAATACCACCTCTCACGTGTTAAAAGCCAAGCACTATTTTCATAGTTTTAAAGGCAATCCATATGCCGCATTTGATCGTAAACGTATAAGTTATTTTGAAGCTGGGCGTATATAGTTGAAGTGATAGCCATCAAAAAATCAATTAAAACTGTCAAATCAATCATTTAATATCATTTTAATTGTGTACTTATGTAACTGAGTTCTTCAGTATACTGCGCAAAGAATAATCAGAATGAGAAAGACATGTCAAAATTGATGTGGGGAATTGGCAGTTTAGCGGTGCTTTCAGCAGCTGTGGTGGGAGGGAATTTATATGCAGATAAATCTCTTGCCCAATTTTATACACAGAATAATTGGTCAGCAGCTGTACAAGATGTTGATGTGAAGTACAGCAATTATCAAATGGGCTTGATGGGCGGAACGGTCGATTGGGTATTAACGCTGAAAACAGACCCGTGTAAACCCAAAGAAGTGATCGTATTGAAGGGTACCGATCAGATTCAACGTGGGTTGAAAGGTTATAACATCAACTCGAACTTTAAGATTGTTCAACAACAAAGTACGTCCGAATATGCCAAGCTTTTTGGTACGGACTTAACGGCAAAAACTTTGGTCAATTGGATTGGTCAAAGTAAAACAGATCTACAGATTCCTGCATTTAAAACGACTGCACAAGGTGCAACGGTACAAGCTGATGCCAGCCAATTGCAAATTCGGATCAGTAGTCTACCGGGGCAAGCCACTAAGGTATCTGAGCTTTCAATCCATTTACCTGTGGTTCTGTTGAGTGAAGGTCCAATGCAAACCATGGTGCAAAATTTTTCGATGAAGACCAATCAAGGTTTAAATCAGAAAAATCTTGAAAATGGTTTTGTTGAAATCCAAGCGGGTTCTATCAAACGTTTAGATCAAAAGTTCTCAGGCGGCATGCGTGGTATGCAATTGCGTTGGGAGACCGAACTAAATAAACAGGATGTGGACTTTGAAGGCTACTTAAAAGCTGATGAGATGGATTTCCCAGGTTCACCAGTCACCAAAGATTTCGCACTAAATTTGGCATTACATAAAGTTAATCTGGATAAAGTTCGTGCATTTAGTGACCTTTTGCATAAGGTGGAAAACTCATGCGATGCAGTGGGTGAATCAAGTGAAGAGATGACTCAAGCTTTCTTAGCAATCGCAAGCCAAGGTTTTGATTTTGAGTCTAAAGATAATTCGATCAGTATTGGTGCAGGTAAAGCCTCTGCAAATGTCGTGGGGAAAGTCATGCCGGGTCACCATGCTTCAATGGAGTCTTTTATTAAAATGGTGCCGAGCTTGCTGGATTTTCAAGCAGACTTAAGTTTTGATAAAAATATAATGACTGCAATCATGAATAACTTTTTACAATTACAGGGCAAAAGTTTGTCAGGACAGGAAGCCGAAGCCATGTTTGCTGGTTTTGAAACATCAGGGCAAGGCAAGCGCGATGGCAATAACATGGTCATGAGTATGCAATATAAGTTCGGTCAAAAGCTTTTTGGTCAAGCCATACAAAAGAAATAAGCAACAGGTAGTAAGTCGTTAAGTTTGAAAAAAATAAAACCGTCATAGATTGGTGGTTTTATATTTTTAGCTGCGGAATCATGATGTTCACTTTATCGGAACACAGCGGCCTAGCCATTGTTGAACAGTTGAAAAGTTGCTAGCGTCAATGGGCAACTAGCCAATCAAAACAACAATAGGAAAGACACGATGTCACACGATTATTTTTTTAGACGGAAACTTGTTCAATCATCCATGCCTAAATGTTCTTGGGTAAAACACAGTTTTGTTATTAGCATTTTTTTAATCGCTGTTCAGTCTATAGCTTTTGCGGGTACTTCAATTTCAGATCAACGTTTGTCGAATGAAACGCAAGGTAAAAAACAATTTAGTGAAGAAACCTTAGATATTATTGAGAGTGAAGCAGCTAAACCCAAAGAAGAGCAGCAGAAAAATTCAAATCATAAATCTAATCGTAATAATAAGATCATTCAAGAGACCCAGCTCGAAGGCTCAACCATGAGTGATTATTTGCTTCAAAAGAAAAGGGCAGCGGATCAGGTCGGGTTAATACAATCTCCAGAAGTGGCACCGATTAACCGTATTGTGCTGCAAGAGCGCCACGAAAATATTCGAGTAACGTATCCAGATGGCGTTGTGGTTGAAATGAAGCACTGACGTGCTTCATTTCATAGATCAGGAATAGCTAAAGTTAAACCTTAGATTTGTGGATGAGTGATTTTCCATGCACGATGAATTTTGCTGTTACGTTTAAAGTCTAGACCAATGGTTTCATTGCTGATTTCTTCAACATCAAACATTGCCATGATCACATCGTCCATCTCAAAACCACGGTAGTTGTTTGAGAAGTAAAGCGTACCGTCAGTGGTTAAACGGTTCATGGCACGTTTAAGTAAAGACATATGGTCGCGTTGGACATCAAAAGTACCATAGAACTTTTTAGAGTTTGAGAAGGTTGGTGGGTCAATAAAGATCAGGTCATATTGCTCGTGACCTTCTTTTAACCATTCAAAACAGTCACTAGAGAAGAACTGATGTTGTTCATCTGCATGATCTACAGTCAAACCATTTAGTACAAAGTTCTCTTTAGACCAGTTTAGGTAGGTATTTGACAAATCGACACTGGTCGTACTTGCTGCACCGCCAAGCGCTGCATGTAAGCTCGCTGTAGAGGTATAGCTATATAAGTTCAGGAAGTGTTTACCTTTGGCTTCTTTGGCAATCCGTAGACGCATTTGACGATGGTCAAGGAACAGACCTGTATCGAGGTAGTCTGTTAGGTTCACCAAAATCTTTGCTTTGCCTTCTTGAACGATAAAACGTTTAGACGCGGTACTTTGTTTGGTGTACTGATTTTTACCTTCTTGGCGGGCACGTGTTTTAATGAAAATCGCATCACGACCTAAGCCTGTCACTGCACGAATCGCTTGAAGTGCTAAGTTAAAGCGTTTTTTGGCTTTTTCAGGGTCAATTTTTTTCGGTGGTGCATATTCTTGTACGTGTAAACGATCACCATACAAATCTACCGCGACATTAAAGTCTGGCAAATCGGCATCATATAAACGTAGGCAGAAAATATTTTCTTTAACTGCCCATTTTTTAAGATTCTGCATGTTTTTTTGCAGACGGTTAGTAAAGTCTTCTGCACCTTCAATTTTTTCAAATTGTTGAGGTTCCCAATGCTCGAGGAAAGGCTTTTGAACTGCTGCAGGTTTGACTGTACCAAAACGGACGTAAATTGGGAGCTTACCATTCATCAAACGCAAAATTTGTGGATCATTAAAGGCAAGGACATCGGCCTGTTCAACTTGTGCTGCAATAATTGCAGCAGGCTGATTTGGGAAGTTCTTTTGTAATAATGCTGATAGACCTAAATACAGTGCGCGGTTAGAGGCTTTATCACCTAAACGCTCGCCGTATGGAGGATTAGTGACAACAAAGCTTTTCTTACCTGTTGTTTGGAATTCTGGCCAGTCTGCAAGTGTACGTTCTTCAATTTTAATTTGATCAAGTACAGATTCGAAACCTGCCGCGATAATATTTTGTTTGGTTGCTTTTACCGCTTCCCAGTCTGCATCAAATGCATAGAATTGTGGGAGTGGGTTTTCAAGTGCGGCTTTATGACGTTCAGCAGCTTCGCCTTTGATCGACATCCAAAGTTCATGGTCATGACCATTCCAACCATTAAAACCAAAACGACGAACAAGGCCTGGCGCGCGGTCAGTCAAAATCATTAATGATTCAATGATAAATGTCCCTGAACCACACATTGGGTCCAAAATAATATCGGGTTGATGCTGTTTAAGTTTTGCTTTCTGTAAGATAGCAGCCGCTAAGTTTTCTTTAATCGGCGCATCTGTCATGTAGCGACGGTAGCCGCGTTTATGCAGAGAATCACCTGATAAATCTAAGCAATAAGTATGTTCAGTTTTGCCAGCTAATACATACAACGTAATTTCAGGTTGCTTAATGTCAATGCTTGGACGTTTGCCCACAGCTTCCATAAAGGAATCGACCACACCATCTTTAACACGTAAAGTTGCAAACTGAGAATTGACTTTAATGTCACGTTCAATATGTAAACGCACGGCAAATGTACTTTGTGGTGCAAAAATAAGTGACCAATCAAAGTTTATTGCACCTTCATAGAGCTCTTCCGCTACATCACGTGCATCATGTGTGAACTCTAATTCATGTGTATGAATGGGGGTGAGTACACGTGAAGCCAAACGTGACCACATGCAAATACGGTATGCATCTTCAAGTGTGCCTTTGAATACAAGACGACCCGGGAACTGTTCAATATTTTGAACACCTAAACCTTCAATTTCCTCGCGGAGTAAGGTTTCCAGTCCATCTGCACAGGTAACCCAATATGTAGAAAGACGCGGTTTCGAATTCATGTAAATTTCCAAAGGCAAAAAAGCAATCGCATATTTTAACGTATTTTCGTGGATTTGGGCGGACGATATTGCGCTGAAACGGGAGAAATATCGGTAGATTTGAATGACTTTATCAAATTTATTCTGTGTACATTGTGAGAAATATCACTTAATGGTACAAAAATTGCTATAACCCTGATCAAAATTCGATCTTTATAATATTGATATCATTAGGGGTATTTATGACAGGGCTGGCAATCAATAGTCAATCAAACGCATTTTCAATCGCCACTTTAATCTACGCGCGCTTACGTCGTGTGTCAGGACGGGTTATTGACGCATTATATGTGGTTGAAAATGTCGAATATGCACGCTTTGTTTCTAACTTGGCTTTGGCAACGGCTGATCCTGAATTATCTCGTTTGGTTGCGCGGCTTTACAGCGAGTTGAATTTGCATGAAGCTGCCGTTTCTGAAGCAGAGGAACTGACGGACAGTTCAGTACAGCCTGAAACGGCAGAAATTTTAATGAGCGAACCGACTGCGGAAGATATTTATAAAGCGCAGGTTGCACATCGTTATATCGGCGCATTGCGTTAATTCAATCCTGCTGTGAGCAGTAGGTATATTTTTCTTGCTGCGCACAGCCTGAAGTATCAACCATCTTTCCATGTTTCAAGAGCTGTTGAACTGTGCAGAAGGCGGTTGTTCATAGCTGAACTTTATCTGTTTGAAAGTATTCAATTCAATCAAAAATAAGGACGGATGGAAGTCCTGTTTGAAGGTTTTTTGAAAGGGGAAAGGTGAAGTTTAATTTAAACCGTTTAATTTATCTAATTGAAATGATAGATAGGAATTTGAAAATTCATTTTGAATAACATCATGCGTTTGCATTGAACGTTGAAAACTTCAACTGCCATTTGCCAAGATTCTCTGTATAATGCGTTAACTTAACGATAAGGAATCTCTCATGCACTTGGCGGCATTGCATACACCGAGCCAGATTCAACTCAACCAAGATGGTAACTTAAAACATTTCCTCACCATCGAAGGCCTTTCTAAAGAAACTCTCACAAAAATATTGGACACTGCACAGTCCTTTTTTAATGACCAAAATCAGCTGATTACCAACAACCTTTTAGAAGGTCGTACGGTAATGAACCTGTTTTTTGAAAATTCAACACGTACCCGTACCACTTTTGAAGCGGCAGCAAAACGTCTGTCTGCAAACGTATTGAACATTGATATTGCACGTTCAAGTACATCAAAAGGCGAGACACTGCGTGATACCTTGTGGAATTTAGAAGCGATGGCGACCGACATTTTTGTGGTTCGTCATTCATCGTCAGGCGCGCCGCACTTTATTGCCAAAGATGTTTGTCCGCATGTGGCAATCATCAATGCAGGTGATGGCCGTCATGCTCATCCTACGCAAGCCATGTTGGATATGTTGACGATTCGCCGCGAAACCAAAAAGAATTTTGAAGACATTTCCATTGCCATTATTGGTGATATTAAGCATTCTCGAGTTGCCCGCTCAGATGTCGCTGCATTGCAAACATTAGGCTGTAAAGATATTCGTGTGATTGCGCCAAATACTTTGCTGCCTTACGGTTTTGATGACTATGGCGAAGGCGTTCGTCTGTTCAACAACATGGAAGCCGGTATTCAAGACTGCGATGTGATTATTACTTTGCGTATTCAAAATGAACGTATTGATTCTCCTGCGCTGTCATCTCAAGCTGAATTCTACAAAATGTACGGTTTGAATAAAGAACGCTTGGCATTGGCAAAGCCTGACTGCATTGTGATGCATCCGGGACCGATGAACCGTGGTGTTGAAATTGATTCGAGTATTGCTGATGGTGCTCAGTCAGTGATTTTACATCAGGTAACCAATGGTATTGCGGTACGTATGGCAGTACTGGCTTTGGCAATGCAAGGTCAGTTGCAAGAAAAAGGTTTAATTGAAGCGATTGCGGTTTAAGGGATAGTCATGAGTATTGTTAAAGTTGAAAATGTACGTGTCTTAGATCCAATCAATCAAACTGACAGCGTACAGACGGTTTATATTGAAAATGGCCGATTGGTTGCCGAAAGCAATGCCGCTGAAACCATTGATGGTCAAGGCAAATGGCTGATGCCAAGTATGGTTGACCTTTGCGCGCGTTTACGAGAGCCGGGTCAGCAACAGCATGGCACTTTAAAGTCAGAAGGTAAGGCTGCACGTGCGAATGGTATTTTGCATGTGTTTACCCCGCCTGACTCAAAACCGATTGTGCAGGACAATGGCGCATTGATTCATGGCCTGGTGGAAAAAGCCATGATTGATGGTGGCATTTATCTGCAGGTGATTGGCGCGCAAACTCAAGGCTTGTTAGGCAAGCAGCCGGCGAATATGGCAGGTTTGAAAAAAGGCGGTTGTACAGCAGTATCGAATGCCAATGCGCCATTTATGGACGATGATGTGGTGATTCGTACTTTGGAATATGCAGCTGGTCTGAACATGACCGTTGTGTTCTATGCCGAAGAACCGCAGATTGCCAAAGATGGTTGTGTGCATGAAGGCTTTGTCGCATCTCGTCAAGGTTTGCCAATGATCCCTGCATTGGCGGAAACCGTAGCCATTGCAAAATATTTATTGATGATTGAAGCTACTAAAGTGCGTGCGCACTTTGGTCTGTTGTCATCAGGCGCATCTGTCGAATTAATTAAACATGCTAAAGCGAAAGGCTTACCGGTGACTTGCGATGTAGCCATGCACCAATTGCATTTAACTGATCAGTTGATCGACGGCTTTAATTCACTTGCGCATGTGCGTCCGCCGCTGCGTTCTGAGCAAGATAAAGACTTGCTCAGACAAGCGGTAAAAGACGGTGTGATTGACGCGATTTGTACACATCATGAGCCGCTGAGCAGCTCTGCGAAAATGGCGCCATTTGCTGAAACACAGCCCGGTTTTACCGCATTTGATACTTATGTGCCTTTTGGTATTCAACTGATTCAAGAAGGCCTATTAAGCCCACTGGAATGGGTTGAGAAAGTCACACTCGCACCTGCTAAAGTAGCCAATATGCAACAACGTTGGGCAGATGAAGCGGGTTGGGTGCTTGTTGATCCAGAACTTGAGTGGACCATTAATAAAGACACGATTGTGTCAAATGGTAAGAACACACCATTAATTCAGCACACAGTCAAAGGCAAAGTGCTTCAAGCTTTTTATGCCGTTTAAGCTGAAGCTCGACATGGAAAGATATTGAGTCTTAGTATTTTAATAAGACATTAAAAAGTCAGCTTCGGCTGGCTTTTTTTTATAATAATTAAAGCGAATAGATCGCAAATAGAAGAAGAGTTGAAAATCTTGACAAGTCCGAACAAATTATTACATTTGATCAAAAAATAAGCATATAAACTAAAGTACACATGAAAATAATGACAACTGCATGGAGTACAAATATGAATATAGACTTATTAGCGCTGATTAAGCAGCACGTCTCCTCGATTGTGCTGGACGGTGATACACAATATTTAACTGAAAAAAATTCAGCCATTAGCCAATTTATTCCATTCCTGTTAAATATTTTTCGATCCAAACCTGAATTTATTGATGCCTTTCAAAAACAGTTAAACCCTCGTATTAGTGATATATTTTCGGCAAATCCCACATTAAAAGATCAATTTTTGCAACATCTCGGTGGCGGTACGGCCCCAACGTCAGAAATAGAGCAAACCTTAAACCACTCTATAGCTCCAACTTTAGGGGCACTTGAAAATGAAGCGGGTTCATCTGATCCCGTCGCAATCACGCATTTACTTGATAATCATGCAGATAGCATTTTGGCGGCACTACCACAATGGGCAGTGCCTTTACTCGCAGGTTTAGGGGTAAACACTGCAGCTGGCCGTACGTTACACCAAGCGCCTGTTGTTGAACCAACACCTGTTATCGTTGAAGAAAAACGTTCGAATTGGTTATTGCCGATTATTGCACTGCTTATATTATTAGGTCTGCTCGCATTTTGGTTTAAGTCTTGTACTAATAAAGAAGAACCAACCACCTCTGCAACAACAGTTGCACAGCCTGCTGCATCTCAGCCAGCACATTTGCAATTTAGCACCGGTACAGATGGGCAGTTAACCAACTGTCAAATTCAAACTGGTGATTCAAATTATCTTGAAATTTTGCAGCAACAAGTCAAACAGATCTTTAACTTTAATACGGGTTGTGGTGCTTCATCTGATGCCAGTTACCATACGCAATTTATTGATCAAGATACCATTCCAACGATTCTGCAAAAACTTAAAGGTGTACCAAATACCACTTTAACCTGGACTGAAAATCAGTTATCGATTTTGTCGCAAAATCCTGCGGATGCTCAAAACCTTGCCAATCAAATTAAGCCTTTAGCAAAAAATATGACGGTATTGGTTCAAGAAGGCGTGAGCGAACAAACAGCAGTAGATAACAGTATTACTGATGCACAAAAAGCATTAGCGAGCATTAACCCTGAACAAGTTCGTGCGCTAGATGTTGCGACTGCGCTGAACTTACAAATTATTAATTTTGCGACAGGTTCATCTGATATTCCTGACGTAAATAAATCGATTTTGGATCAGGCGGCAGCATTGCTGCAGCGCGCTACAGAAGTACATCTGACTGTACAAGGTCATACCGACGCTGTGGGTAATGCGGAAGCGAATAAAGCTTTATCGCAAGAGCGTGCACAAGCTGTGGTGGATTATTTGGTGTCGAAAGGCGTTGATCCTGCACAGCTTCAAGCGGTGGGTTATGGTCAAGAAAAACCGGTAGCAGAAAACAGCACCAAAGAAGGTCAATTCAAAAACCGTCGTATTGAGTTTGAAGTTTTAAATACCGAGAATGGTAAAGTACGAGATGTTACCAATGAAGGCGTGACTGAAAAGGCCAATTAAAACCGTACTAAATGAGATGATATATAAAAAATCCCTGCACATGCGGGGATTTTTCTCGTCAAAGCGCTGTAGTTTTGAGTAAAATACGCGCGAAGAATAAAATCATAATGGTAATTATACAATGAAAAAAATAGTCATCACGAGCCTCATGTTGTCTGCGGCATTGATATCCGGCTGTGATAATTTTAAAAATAAAAAAGATGCTGAGGCCAAAACGGAAGCGCCTGCTTTGGAAGATTGGAGTTGTACTGCACAAGCCAATATCGACCAATTGCAAGATCATTTAAAAAACGAATATCTCAAAGAATTAAACAAAGAAATACGTCAGTCCGATTATGAAGCCGATCAGCAACTCATGGATCTGATTGTAAAAAATCTAAAATTTAACATTCAAAATGTCACGACTTTAACTGAAGACCCTAATAAAGCCAAAACATTGGAATGTAGCAGTCAATTGTTGGTGGTTTTCCCGAAAGGATTACAAAAGCGTGCTGAAAACGCCTTTGCTGAACGACCATGTGACGAAGGCTGTGAAGAACGTGGTAATTATACTTTGAATGATTCACTCGAAGATGGTGAGTCAGGCTTAAGCATGGACAATGATCAGCTTAAAGGGAACTTTAGCTATAGCATCACTAAAACGGACAAAGATGGTTTAAGTTTAAGTGTCCCAAGTCAAAATGACGTAATTGATAGCGTTGTAACAGTGACACGTCATGCGGTGCTATATGCGGCATATAGTGCTCAAAATAAGCGAGATGAAGAATCCTATCAGCAAGGGATGGAGAGTCAATCTCAACAAATGAGCCTTGCACAAAAGGCAATGGATATTCGTAAGAAAGAGCTAGATCAGGATAATGCAAAAGTAGTAGATCGTCTCAATCAGACATGGGATCGTTTTAGTGATGAACAAAAGGCGCAGTTACAGCAAGATCAAGCAGACTGGTTTGAAAAGCGTGATATCGACTGTAAAGTGCTTGCACAAAAAAGTGTTTATTCATTAAATGAAAGTGAAAAAGAGACTTATCAAAAGCATTCGCAATACTGGGATGATGCGATGAATACGCAAAATCAAGAGTTGCAATATACCAAATGTTTTAATCAGAAAACTACAGAACGAATTGTGTATTTAAATAACGTGTTTAATTGATCTAAAAGAAGAAAAGCCCTCAATGAAGGGCTTTTTTTGAATCTTAGTTTATTGCTTGATGATCAAAACAGGAATTGGGCACTGCGTTAAAATATTTTGTGCCACGCTGCCTAGCATGGCTTTTTTCAAACCTGTGCGTCCATGTGAACCCATGATGATTAAATCCGCAGAGATTTCATCAGCCACTTGTAAAATCCCTTCAGTTGGCGATACACCATGAATCAAACGAGTTTTAACTTCGATACCATCACGTACAAAGGTTTGTTTGATATCTTCTAAACGCAGCTGAGCACTTTTTTCAGCTTGCATAAAATATTCAGTGATTGCAGGTGCAACAGCGTAGAAATCGACACCAACGAATGGATCCACAGCAACAACACTAACAATGGTCACTTGTGCATTTTGACTTTTAGCCAAGCTGAGCGCATGTTCAACAGCAGAATATGAAATTGGAGATTCATCCACAGGGACTAAAATTTGTTGATATTGACTCATATCTGCTTCCTTAATATTTTAAATGTTATCAATCTAATCTTGCTCTATTCACGATATTGTATGAATTAGACAAAAGGGTAAGCCTATGGGTGAAGGGTGTGCTGAATAGAAAAAAGCCCACATGATGTGGGCTTAGTCATCTTAAGCTTTTACAACCAACACAGGTAATTCAGTATTACTGAGTACATCTTGTGCGAAGCTGCCGAGCAGCATTTTCTTAAAGCCTTTGCGACCATGCGAACCCATCACGATCAAATCAGCTTTGACTTCATTGGCTGCTTCTACTACACCTTCAGCAGAAACTTGGCCTTTAATAATCTTACTTTGTGCTTCTACACCCACTTCAGTTGTAATTTGCACAGCTTCTTTCAATGCAGATTCTGCATTTGCATAAGCTTGTACGAAATATTCTTTCATGATTGATGAAGAATAATAGAAGTCTGCATCGGTAAATGGGTCTTCAGCAACAAGGCTGATTAAAGTGAGTTGGCTGTTAAATGCCTTGGCAATAATTGCAGCTTTTTTAACTGCAGAAAACGAGATTTCTGAACCATCGACAGGTACTAAAATGTTTTGATATGACATGGAACAATCTCCTGTAATTTTGCTTTTAAACCCTATAGATTATTGATAACACATTGTCGTGCATGGTTCAATTTATTAATCTAAAAAATATTGTAAATTCATAAAATTACATAAATTAATGTCGATAAATCGTCAAATAAATCTGAGCAAAAAACTCGGACTTTGCTCAAAAAATATTAAAATAAAATCGACTAATTTTCTCGGATTTTGAGCTTAAAAGATCAATTTGAACTTTATGAAAATAAGCCTAAACTATATACAATTTTAAATCTAAGATTTATAACAGAATTGATGCGATTGGATAGTTTGATATGTCATATAAAGCAGGGTTGGTTGTACTTAGCATGTGTTCAGTGTTGCATTTGTCTGGTTGTCAAAACACGCAAAGTAGTACCAAAGTGATTGCAGGTGCTTTTAATTTATCGACACAAGTTCAAAAGACCTTCATCAACCTACATGCTCCTGACAATGTTATTGTGCAGTCAAATATTCAATATCTACAAAATCCAAATTTAAACTTGGATATCTATCAACCTGAAACAAGTATGGCGATTGCACCAAGACCAACGATTGTTTGGATTCACGGGGGCGGTTGGGTCTCTGGCTCAAAAGAACATGCAGGGGGATATTTTAAACGGCTCGCAGCCCAAGGCTATAATGTGGTTTCGGTTCAATATCAGTTTGCACCTGAAGCCATTTATCCTGCACAGCTCAACCAAATAGATGCAGCACTGACGTTTTTGAATCTACATGCGGCACAATATGGCATTGATTCGCAAAATATGTATTTGGCAGGGGATTCTGCAGGTGCAAATATGGCCAGTCATTATGCCGCCTTGGTTACGAATCCAGATTTTGCGCAAGCGTCAAAGATTCAACCTGTATTAAAGCCTTCACAGCTTAAAGGGCTGATTTTACATTGTGGTATTTATGATTTAAACAGCTTTGTAAATACTGCACCCGACGAGATTGGACTGATCGAGTGGGGCGTCTATAACTTGGTTCAGGCCTATACCGGAGACAAAAAAGATGATGTCGAGTTTTTAACGCGTATTTCAACAGCCTCAAATATTAATGAAAATTATCCGCCAGTATTTATCAGCGGTGGTAATAAAGATTTTTTAACCAAAACGCAATCTGAGCCTTTTGTAGAAAAATTGAAGGCAAATAATGTACCTGTGACAGCGGTATTTTATCCAGATTCGAAAGAATTTTTGGTACATGAATATCAATTTATGATGAGTAAAAAGGCCAGCCAACAGACCTTTGATCGTACTTTAGAATTTTTGCAACAACACACACAGACCGTCAAAAATTAAAAACAGACTTAAAAGGCTTGCAGAATACTCTCTAACTCAATAACATACCTACCAGTTGGTATGTTTATTTTGGAATGATTAATGAATTCGGTCACTTTAGCTTATGGCTTACTGTCATTGGCGATTATCTCAGAAGTCATTGGTTCGACATTTTTGGTGAAGTCAGAAGGCTTTACCAAACTTGCGCCTTCATTGGCTGTCGCAGTTTTATTCTGTTTGGCATTTTATTTATTGTCTCAGGTGATTAAAGTCATACCACTTGGTATTGCTTATGCCATTTGGGCAGGCGTTGGTATTGTTTTAACCGCACTAATTGGCTACTTTATCTTTCGTCAAAGTTTAGACCTCCCAGCCATGTTAGGGATAGGCCTGATTGTTTCAGGTGTGGTCGTGATCAACCTGTTTTCAACTTCAGCTGGACATTAATATGGATAATCCGCATCAGCGCAAGAAAGAGCCTCAACTGATACGCCAAAGTATTTTGCAGCATGCAATCCGTCTTGCTGCTGATAAAGGTGTTAATGGGGTGTCGATTCAAGCCGTTGCGGATTTAGTTGGGGTTACAAAAGGTGGTGTATTTCATCATTTTTCAAATAAGCAAAAGCTCTTAGAGTCCATGATTGTGATGCTTTTGGCTCAATTAGACGAGGTCGTTGATCGTTTAATTGAGGAAGACCCTGAGCCATACGGTCGTTTTACCCGTGCCTATATTGAAATTACCTTAGAAAAACAAATCATGGGTTTGCAACAGTCATGGTCCGCGATTTCGATGACCATGCTGACCGATAAAACTTTTAATGAATATTGGATCGAATGGATGAACACACGCTTAGAGCGTCATCATCAGACCGATTCGGATATAGAACTCAAAATTGTACGTTATGCAGCTGATGGTATTTGGCTCACCGCTTTTACAGAAGTGGAAGATGAAAGTGAAACCCAATTATTAAAACAAGAACTGATCGCCCGAACGTATCGAGCGAAATAGATTAAATAACTGATGTTACACACGTAAAAGTAATTACGCATTTTTAAAATGATTTTTAAGTCTATTCGACGGAGGCTTACATCTAGGGATTAAATAAAGGGATTAGCCTTCGGTTGGAGGTGCTTTTGTTTAGGTAAAATGAGAAGCGTGCTTCGTAAGGAAGCCATCTTGCGGAGCATTGCTCCTCACCGCAAAACTTGTTCACTAGTGTCTAATTATTCAAAGTATCGCAAAAACATTTTTGATTAGAAATAGTCCTATCTCAAACACTTGCGGATGACGTTACCGCGTATCATTCTTTTATTTGAAGCAAATTATTTAACTGAGGGCTTAATTTCTCTTATATTTGAAAATAGCATGTACGACTAAACCAAAGACCAAACCCCAAAACGCGGAACCAATACCAAAAAATTGTACGCCCGATGCACTAAATAAGAAGGTGAGTAGAGCAGCGTCACGTTCACTCGCTTCTTGGAAAGCAATGACGATGTTGTGTCCAATGGTGCCGAGTAAGGCAATGCCTGCTAAAGCGGTAATAAACACCAATGGGAAAGCGGTTAAGAAACTCACCAAAGTGGCTGCAAACAGGCCCATCAAAATATAAAAGAAGCCACAGGTCATACCTGCGATATAGCGCTTTTTCTCATCGGGGTGGGCTTGGTCATCTAGACTGATGGCGGCACTAATCGCAGCAATATTGACACTAAAACATCCAAATGGCGCGAGTAGCGTTTGGGCTGTACTAGTCCAACCAATCAGTTGATTAACATGGGGTTGATAACCATAACTTTTAATCATGGCTAAACCTGGTAAATACTGAGAGGCCATATTGATTACAAAGAGTGGTAGTGCCAAACCCAGTATTGCTGAGATCGAAAATTCAGGTGTGACCCAAACCGGCTGTGCGAGTTCTAAATTAAGTGCAGGTAATTGAAAGCCAAGTAACAATGGGCAAAGCATGATGCCAATAATCACCGTAATGACAATGCTATAACGTGGTAACAGTCGTTTACTGAGGACATAAGCCGCGAGTAAACCAAGAACGAATGCCCATTCATTTTGTAAACTGACAAATAGCTCAATACCAAATTTAAGGAGTACGCCCGCCAACATCGCACTGGTTAGACTTTGCGGGATATAGCGCAGTATTTTTTCAAAAATGCCTAAAAATCCAAGTACTGCTGTCAATAAGCCACAGACTAAGAAAGCACCTAGGGCTGCATTCATGTTGTAACCATTTGCAGTCGCTAAAATCAGTGCCAGTCCTGCAGTGGACCAAGAAGTCGCAACGGGATATTTAAATTTCCAAGACAGAATCAGCCCGCATAAGCCGATACCCAAACCTAGAGCCCAAAACCAAGAGGTTATTTCTGCGGTGTTGGCACCGAGCAGTTGTGCAGATTGGATCACCAAAACAGCCGAGACGCTGATCCCGACAAAGAACGTAATAAAACCTGCAAAAGCAGCTGGAATGGAAAAGTCTTGGAGTAGTTTTTGCATAATGATCGAGCTATGAGTATTGTTGGCGCAGATTTAAGATGACATTTTTCAGGATGATACGCTCAAGTCCTGTACAGTAAAAGTGCTCATCGAGATATTATGGAAATACTTTATTTATTCACAAATGACACTTTAATAGAACGAATCGACAACCCACATTGTGGATGTTTAAACCATTCATAACATTAAAGGGATTTAGTTTTTCTAAGTAAAAAACAGAAATACTTTGCCCATGTCGGTTACATGGTAGATGTCGCAAGCTTTAGACCAAATCCACAAAATAGAAGACCAACAGCTGCGACACAGCATGCCGTAAATTTATAGCGATGGCCAAAATAGGTAGCCAGTTTTGCACCCGAAAAGATCAAAATCGTTAAATAGCTCATACTGATAATTTGCAGCACGATCGCGAGTGCGGTGAAAGTAATCGCAGGATATGGATATGCAGGATCGACGAATTGTACAAAGAACGATAAGTAAAAAAGAATGGCTTTCGGGTTTAAAATACTGATGGTTAATGCAGTCTTAAACGGTTTCAATTCATTCAAACTCAGTTGTTTGGTGTCGAGTTGTTCTGGCGTTTGAACGGCATTCCATGTTTGGTAGGCAGCCTTGAAAAGTTTGATACCTAAATAACTTAAATACAGCGCACCGACAATTTTTAATAATAAGAATAACCAAGGGAAGGCATGAAGTAAGGATGCAGCACCGAGAGCAGTGAGTAAGATTAAGATTAAATCGCCAGTATAAACGCCAAAAGCGCCTAAATAGCCGACCTTAATGCCATAGCGAGAAGCAACAGACATGACATAAAGTGAATTTGGCCCGGGTAAAATCACAATTAATATCGTACCAATAATAAAGGTCGTTAAGTCTGTGATTCCAAACACTGAAGACACTCAAATAAAAAACCGAAGCTGTAGTATACAACTTCGGTTCTAGATGAAACTGAAAATTTCTAATTTATGCTTTTATTTCAGCATCTAAGCCAAAAGTTTGACGCAGTAAGCTACTTAATTGCTCACGGGCTTTAATAAAGCCATCAATACCGCCTTGTAATAGTTGGAAAGACATTAAGTCTTTTTCAACTTCAGCTTTGAAAGTTTGCTTGTCGAGCACTTGTACATCGTGTTGACAGTGTGCATGTGCATGATGATTAGACAGTTGCACTTCAACGGTACGCTGATCTTTTTCCAGTTCTGCCAATAAATTTGGTGAAACTGTCAATAAATCACATCCTGCTAAGCCGAGCACTTGATCAATACTACGGAAGCTAGCACCCATAATTTCAGTTTTGATGTCATGTTGTTTATAGTAGTGGTAAATCTGCTTAACTGATAACACGCCTGGATCTTTCTCAATCGGGTAGCTATCCACATTTTCAGCTTTTTTGTACCAATCTAAAATACGGCCGACAAATGGCGAAATCAGCGTGACTTGAGCATCTGCGCAGGCTTGAGCTTGATGCAAACCAAACAACAGAGTCAGATTACAGTGAATGCCTTCAGCTTCAAGGGCTTTAGCGGCTTGAATGCCTTCCCACGTTGAGGCAATTTTAATTAAGATACGATTTTGATCGATACCATACTGTGCATATAAAGCCAATAACTCTTTAGCTTTTGCAATGGTGGCATCAGTATCATAAGACAAGGCTGCATCGACTTCTGTAGAGACACGTCCTTCGATCAATTTTAAAATTTCTACACCAAATTTGACCGTAAGAATATCGATGGTGCGCTCAACCAGCTCATCATTTTGATAACCTTCTTTACGCGCTTGTTCAAAAGCACTTTCAATCAGTTCTTTATTTTCAGGTTGATTTGCCGCTGCTGTAATTAAAGATGGATTTGTGGTCGCATCCAATGGACGGAATGTATTAATCGCAGCTAAATCACTGCTGTCAGCAACAATCGTTGTTAGGCTTTTTAATTGGTTTAACGCATTTTGAGTCATTTGAAATCTAGTTCTTAATGTTCTTGGTGTACATACTTTTATAACACAATCTGTTTAGAACCCAACCAAAAAACGCCTAATTAGGTGGTCTAAATCGTAGTTTTTCGTGAATTTCGGATGTGATTAATCAAAAAATGAGCAGCCGAGCCGAGTGGTTTTTCACGGTTCCAGACCAAGTCGACGAAATATTCAAATTTGGGTGTGAAATCTTGAAAGCTTAAGATTTTGAGTTGATCTTTGAGCGTCGGATTTTCATTAAACATCTCTAATGGAAGCACACCCCAACCCAAACCTTGAATAATCATAGAACAGGCTGAGTGGTGGTTATCTGTACGCCAACTGTGTTTGGAAAATAACAACTCTGGTTTGATGCTTTTATCACGACTTGCAACCACGATTTGCCGGCTTTGCAAAATTTGCTCAAAACTGACTTGCTTAAATTTCGACAGGGCATGTTTTGTCGCAGCAACAGGAACCAATGCTTCACGCTTCAATTCGACAAATTGTTCATAACTCTCAAGCTGTTCACGTTCAAACATTAGAGCAAGCTGCGCTTGACCCTGTAATAACATCTTTTGGGCATCTTCTTGAGGCGCAGAAAAAATATTGATTTGCAAAGATGGAAAATGAGTTTCTAGCAAAGAGATATAGTTGGTCCACTGCGTATGTAGTAGCTCTGATACCACCACGATATTCAGTGAAGACTCTAAACCATGACTCAGCGCAATTGCATGCTGTTTCCACTGATTAATTTCTATCAATAATTGTTCAGTTTTTTCATACAGGTTTAGCGCTTGAGCGGTGGGCACAGGTTCACGACCAACGCGCTCAAACAGTTTAAGGTTGAGATCAATTTCGAAATTTGCAATGGACATACTGACCGCCGAAGGTACTTTGCCGAGTTGTCTGGCAGCTGCGGAAAATGATCCTGTTTCCATGACTGTTTTAAAAATCATCAGTTGTTCTTGATTAATATTCATGTGCATTCAAAAAATAAAGAAATACAACCTTTCAATAATATTGAAAGAACCTGACTCGATTAATCAATAATATAAAAATAAAATGTGTTTTTTACAAATAATAGAGTGTTTCAAAATGACGATTTCCAAGAGAAGGATTATTCATGCGCTAAGCTATGAGATCATCCTATTGGTGATCATTGCTATTGCACTAAGTTTTATTTTTAAAGTTCCGATGGAGGTGACAGGTACGCTCGGTATTGCGATGGCGGTCACTTCTGTGATTTGGAACATGATTTTTAATCATTATTTTGAAAAATTTGAAGCAAAAAGAAAGTTAAAAAGAACCTTTGGTGTACGTGTTTTACATGCAATTGGATTTGAGGGCGGTTTAATGCTTGCAACCATCCCAATGGTGGCTTATGCCATGCATATGACCTTATGGCAGGCGATTTTGCTCGATTTTAGTATGACCATGTGTATTTTAGTCTACACATTTATTTTCCAATGGTGCTATGACCAGATCGAAGCGTACCTAGGTTACCAACCACAATATCGTTAAATTTCAATAAGAAAATCACATTGGCCTGTATTGCTAAGTACAGGCCTTTTTTGCATTAAAATAGTGCAAAAAATTAAAAATAACAATATATAGGCTTTGTTGCACAAACCTATCTGTAAAGGCTTTTTCAGCGATATAATTTTCAAATGAAGAAGCCTACACACAAAATCTACCGCACAACCAATTGGCCCGCATATAACCGAGCACTCATGAGTCGCGGAAATATTGCCATTTGGTTTGATCCTGCTACGCAATGGTATGCTCCATCAAAAGGCAAACAAGGGCGAAATCAAACCTACTCCGACGCAGCTATCCAATGCTGCTTAATGATTAAATCCTTATTCCGTCTATCTTTAGGTATGGTCACTGGCTTTGTGCAAAGTCTGATTAAACTTTGTGGATTAAATTGGACCGCACCAGATTACAGTACGCTTTGCAGAAGACAAAAACATATTGATATTGCGATTAATTATCAAAAAAGCAGTGGTGGGCTTAACTTGCTGGTAGACTCTACCGGTCTAAATTTTTTAGGTGAAGGTGAATGGAAAAGGAAGAAACATGGACCTAAATATCGTCGCCAATGGCGTAAACTTCATATTGGTATAGATGCTGAAACCCTTCAAATACGCGCCATTCAACTCACTACAAATAATGTGAGTGATTCACAAGTGCTTGGTGATTTACTCGATCAGATTCCACAAGATGAGCAGATTGACTCTGTTTATACCGATGGAGCTTATGACACCAAGCAATGCCGTCAGGTCATTGTAGATCGGCAAGCGCATGCGGTGATTCCACCTAGAAAAAATGCGAAACCATGGAAAGATACAAAGATCAGCTCGCTAGCGCGAAATGAATTACTTCGTACTGTTAATCTTGCGAAGCAGTGCTTCTCAGGCAGGACATTATGGAAAAAATGGTCCGGCTATCATTGCCGAAGTTTGGTCGAAACTAAGATGCATTGCATCAAATTATTGGGGGATAAACTCAGTGCAAGAAAATTTGATAGCCAAGTCAATGAAATTCATGCACGTGTAGCAGTCCTCAACAGATTTACGGAATTAGGTCGACCACTTACCCAAGTTACGCCTTAAATTTGGCTCAATTAGGGGGCTTTGTATTTCAAATCTTTGTGCAACAAAGCCATGTATAGGTATAAAAAAAACCGCTCATATGAGCGGTTTTTTATAGTGCAGATTAATTATTTTTCAATAATTGCTGTCACACCTTGACCACCTGCAGCACAGATCGAAACAAGAACGCGACCTGAACCTTTTTGGTTCAGCAATTTTGCAGCAGTCGCAATAATACGACCGCCAGTTGCAGCAAATGGGTGACCTGCAGCAAGAGATGAACCTTTCACGTTCAATTTAGAACGATCAATTGAACCCAATGGGGCATCTAAGCCTAAACGTTCTTTACAGAATTTAGGATCTTCCCATGCTTTTAGTGTAGATAATACTTGAGAAGCAAATGCTTCATGAATTTCATAGTAATCGAAATCTTGTAGCGTAATACCTGCACGTTCAAGCATACGAGGCACTGCATACGCAGGCGCCATCAATAAGCCTTCTTTTTTCTCTACAAAGTCAACCGCCGCTGTTTCTTGGAAGGTTAAATAAGCAAGCACTTCGTGACCGTTTGCTTTCGCCCATTCTTCAGAGGCAAGAAGGACACATGATGCACCATCAGTTAGTGGAGTCGAGTTACCCGCTGTCATGGTACGTGCATCGCCTTTACCAAATGCTGGTTTTAACTTCGCTAGTTTTTCTACTGATGAGTCTGCACGTAAATTGTTGTCACGCTCTAAACCAAGGAATGGCGTAATCAGGTCATCGAAGAAACCTTCTTCATATGCAGCTGCCATTTTTTGATGTGAAGATGCAGCAAGTTCATCTTGCGCTTCACGAGAGATACCCCATTCAAGTGTCGTAATGGCTTGATGGTCACCCATAGAAAGACCTGTACGTGGTTCACCGTTCTTCGGTGCATCCATCAAATCTTTAACATTAATTTTAGTTAATGCTTTTAGGCGGTCTTTACCCGTTTTTGCAATGTTCAATTCAAGTAAAGCTTTACGTAAACCATCACCAAAAGCGATCGGTGCATCAGAGGTTGTATCTACACCACCAGCAACACCCACTTCGATTTGACCCAATGCGATTTTATTAGCAACCAAGAAAGCTGCTTGTAAACCTGTACCACATGCTTGTTGAATATCGTAAGCAGGTGTTTCAGGAGCAAGTTCAGTATTGAGTACACACTCACGGGTCATGTTAAAGTCACGACTATGTTTTAACACGGCACCAGCAACAACTTCACCAAGGCGTTGACCTTGAAGGTTGAAGCGTTCAACAAGACCATTTAATGCAGCTGTGAACATATCGCTGTTTGATGCAGTGAAGTAAGCGCCGTTAGAACGAGCGAAAGGAATACGATTACCACCGATAATAGCAACGCGGCGAACTGTGTTTTGACTCATGGTATTATCCTGTTGAACAGACGTTTGAGTTGTTGATTTTGAAGCTGTTTTAGGGTTTGAAGCGGGTGTCTTAGTACGTGTAGATGCACGACGAGGAAGGCTTGTTTTAGCGGCATCACTTGTAGACTTGGTTGCTGTGCCCGTACTTTTAGCGGTACGTGGCGTACTCTTTGATGTATTTGACACAGTTTCCGTAGTCGGACTTTCGACTGCTGGATTTTCTTGAGTTGTTTTGCTCATAAGGCTTTTCCAAGCATGTTGATGATCTTCTTGACGGTTACATTAGCATATTCACCAAAGGGGTAAATTGACTAAAATGACATTCGCTAAAGCATTCAGGTCAAGCCATCTGCGGTTTAACTCAAGTATGATTCCATGGAAACTGATGGAACTATTGAAATATAAGTATCTGACATCATCTTGAAGTTAAAGGGATATCTTCAGATCCATCAAAAATTAATCTGTATGAGAGATAATAAATATGACTGATCAATACCAAACATTTGCAAAATCTCCTATTGGTAAATTTGTCATCAAAAATTTAGGTTTACCATCACCGACTTTTTTAGAGCGTTTTGAGTCTGCAACACCTGTAGTTAAAGGTGCGGTTTTATTCGGTGCAGCGCCTGCTTCAACATTATCTGGTGCTATTGCACAAGTCTTGGCAAATATTCATGCCAATAGCTATGCAGGCAATAATGCTGAATTACAACAAGCTGCGGCAAAATCAGGTCTAAACTTAAGCGCATTCAACGAAGGCGATAAAGAGTCTAAGTTTAAAGTTGTGGTGTTTGATGCTTCAGGTATTCAAAACTCAGAACAATTGCATGCCTTATATGCCTTTTTTAACCCAATCGCACGTCAAATTCAGGCGTCTGGTCGCGTTGTCGTTGTTGGTACAACACCAGAGACTGCGAAAACTGTGAAACAAGCCATTGCACAACGTGCATTAGAAGGTTTTGTAAAATCAGTGGGTAAAGAGTTTAAAAAAGGGATTGCTGCACAGTTAGTCTATGTAGACGAAGGTGCTGAAGCAAACTTAGAATCTGCATTACGTTTTGTGATTTCACCACGTTCAGCATATGTATCGGGTCAAGTGATTCGTGTATCTAAAGCAGATGTTGTGGATGTTGACTGGAATAAACCGCTTGCAGGCAAAACAGCTGTAGTAACAGGTGCAAGCCGTGGTATTGGTGAAGCAATTGCACATGTATTGTCACGTGATGGCGCGCATGTGATTTGTTTAGACGTTCCACAGCAGCAAGCAGACCTTGACCGTGTTGCAGGTGAAATTGGCGGTTCTACGCTCGCGATTGATATTACTGCAAGCGATGCAGGTGAAAAAATCAAAGCGGCTGCAGCTGCTCAAGGTGGTTTGGATATCATCGTGCACAATGCCGGAATTACCCGTGACAAAACTTTGGCCAATATGAAGCCAGAGCTTTGGGACTTGGTGATTAACATTAACTTGTCTGCGATTGAGCGTGTAAATGATTACCTTCTTGAAAATGATGGCTTCAATGCAAATGGTCGTATTGTTTGCGTGTCTTCTATTTCAGGTATTGCAGGTAACTTAGGTCAAACCAACTATGCTGCTTCTAAAGCTGGTGTGATTGGTGTGGTTAAATTTACTGCTCCATTATTGAAAAATGGCGTAACCATTAATGCTGTTGCTCCAGGCTTTATTGAAACGCAAATGACTGCTGCGATTCCATTTGCAATCCGTGAAGCAGGTCGTCGTATGAACTCGATGAGTCAAGGTGGTTTACCTGTAGATGTTGCAGAAACGATTGCGATGTTTGCTTCAACTGCGTCGACTGGCTTGAACGGTAACGTGGTACGTGTGTGTGGTCAAAGCTTGTTAGGGGCTTAATAATTTCCTCTTAAAATTCCCTCTCCTTTAAGGATATGGTTAGGGAGAGGTAAATAATTGCTATAAATGGAATGGGGCTAGCCCTCATTCCAGCCTTCTCCTCGAGCCATATATGGCGCAAGAGAAGATGCTTTTAAAACATTGAAATAAAAACTTCCAAAGGTTTAGTATGAATACTCGCCATTTTAGTCAACTTCCAAAACCTTATTTAGCCTATCCAAAAGTGATTCAAGGCTTGATTTTTAAAAAGCCTAAAGCTGAAAAAGTGCTACCGCAAGTTGAATATGTGGTGGATTCATTTAAGGTCGATCAAAAACATTTAAAAGCTTATAACGAAGTCTGTGGCTTTAAAAACAATGGTTATATCCCAGCGATTTATTTGGCTGTGCTTTCTCAAAGTTTGCAAATGCATATGATGACTACGGAAGCTTTTCCATTTGCGATCTTAGGTTTGGTACATATTCGTAACCAAGTGAAGCAATATCGCAAAGTTGGTGTGAATGAAACACTGTCATTGTCATGCAAATTTGGTGAATTACAGCCACATGATAAAGGCGTGCAATTTGACTTTATTACCACTGCAAAAGTGGGCGATGAAGTGGTTGTAGAATCATTAACCACGTATTTAGCACGTCAAAAAACAGAGAACAAAGCTGCGGCAAAATCTACCGAAACAAAGCCAGCAGAGTTGCAAGTTCAAGCTGAATGGAATGTTTCTGAAAATACCGGTCGCCGTTATGCGTTGACTTCTGGTGACTTTAACTTGATTCATATTCATGCTGTAACCGCTAAAGCGTTTGGTTTTAAACAAGCCATTGCACATGGTATGTGGAGTAAAGCCAAAGCCTTGTCGAGCTTAACTTTGCCAGATGCCTATGAAGCAGATGTCTGGTTTAAACTGCCGATGTATCTCCCATCACAAGTTGAGTTTTTAACGGCTCAAACTGGACAAGATACCGAGTTTGCAATTCGAAATAGCAAAAACAAAAAACCGCATGTCGCGGGAAGTGTGAAAGCACTGTAAGACTTAAGCCTAAATCGATATCGGTTTAGGCTTTTTTGTTTTAATCTCAAGCGATTCATATTCAAAGGAATGATGATGCAGGCGCTCAAAGAATATCTATTTGCACAGAAGAATAATTATCAAGGTACGGTTGACGAGGCGTTTCAAGATTTGGCGGCGCAATTTAGCCGTATGCAGGATGCTCGAACCCACTTAGGCGGAGCCGCCTTAGTGGTGTATTTTAAAGGTCAAAAAGTCGTGGATATTTGGACTGGTAAAAAGTCAGCCGAAGAAGCTTGGCAGGCCAATACACCCTCAGTCTGTTATTCCACGGGTAAAGGCGTACTTGCAACGCTAGCACATATTTTAGTGAGCGAAGGCTTTCTTGATTACGATACTCCCGTTGCAACATATTGGCCGGAGTTTGCTCAAAATGGTAAGTCGGATATCACATTAAGGCACATGCTGAGTCATCAGAGTGGTTTATACGATATCCGTAATATCATCGAAACAGCATCTGAAATGGCTGATTGGCCACATATGCTTAAAGTCATCGCACAAGCTAAGCCACGTTTTGAGCCATTAACTGATGCAGCATATCAACCGTTAACCTTTGGTTGGCAAGTCGGTGGTGTACTTGAAAACGCTACAGGTCGACCGCTTACAGAATTGATGCAACAGTATTTGGTTGAACCTTTAGAGTTGGATCATGCTTTTTTTGGTGTACCAGAGCATCAACTCAGTGAGGTTGCCCGCTTGATTCCGAAAAAGAAAAAATTAGAACGTGCTGTAGATACAACTGTACAAGAGAATACCCAAGTGCAGACAACGAAAAAAAAGACAGAGACACGAAAACCATCAATCTTTGATCAGCTTCTGCAACTTTCGGGACAAAATTTGCAAGACTTTCAAGATGGTATGATTCCAAAAGGAATGCGCAAGTTTTCATTTTTTAGTGATGAGGGTTTGCAAGCCATTATTCCTGCGGCAACAGGCGTATTTAGTGCCAATAGTTTAGCGAAAATCTATGCAATGCTAGCCAATCATGGTCAGTGGCAAGGACAGACCTTAATCACACCACAAGTTTTTGAATCTTTAAGTAAAATTCAATATAAAAAGCGTGATCGTATTATGCCTTTACCGATGAATTGGCGTTTGGGATATCATCGAATTTTAACTTTAGGCAAATCGAGTCAAGGTTTTGGACATATTGGTTTTAATGGTTCTGGGGCTTGGTGTGATCCGCAGCGTGATTTAAGTTTTGCTTATACACATAACTTTGCGACGGGTTCAATCACCGGCGATTATCGCTTATGGGGCCTAACTCAAGAAACCTTACGCTGTGCAGATAAAGTATTAAAAGGGCGTAAAGGCTGGATTTAAGATACTTCGGAATAGAACAGAAATTGGGGAAATGTGAAAAATATGCTATTTTCCCTCGCAGTTTTAGACTGCTGTGATATCCCTATGAAAAAAGCTGTTTTGATTCCCTTAGTAGCAACATCGGCAATGTTGGGTTGTCAGGATTCAACTCAAACGAAAGTAAAAGAGATAGAAGCGATTACTGCTGAAAAACAGCAAGCTGCATGGGTGGGTGATTTTAAAGGTACAACGCCGTGTATGGGCTGTCTTTCTCGTTGTGAAGATTGTCCCGGTATGGCTGTGGCTATAGAGCTACATGAAGACCAAACCTATACACTCACTCGTGAAAGTCTAAGTGGTCATAACGAAGTAGAAGTGCTAAAAGGTGTAATTCGTTTTAAAGATGAATCAAAGCAGCAGCTAGAACTTATGAATGTGCAAACGCGTAATCTTTTGTATGTTGATTTGGATCAGCAATTACTTGAAATTCGTGAAGACCAAACGGCGAAACGCTATCAAATGCAGAGTGATTTTTTGCTTAAGCGGGCAGAGACTTAATTATAATTAAATCGTTCTTTCTTTACGTAGTTTGTCAGTCATGATAAAAAACCACTTTATAGTCTAATTTTTATAAATAATGATAAAAAAAGAATTATCAATTACGGAGTTATTTGGAATTTTATCCATAGCAGCCCTCACAATTTCTGTTATTTCGAATGCATTTTTCTATTACTCTTTAGATGCTATATGGATAATGTCTGTTTTATCTCCATCATTTTATATTTTTGAAATTATTAAGGTATTAGTCTTAAGTTGTTCAGTCATAGCCGTAGTTGGTGTTCTATTAGATTTCTATAAATTTTTATTTAAACAATATTGCAAAAGTAAGCCTAAAAAGAAAATTTTAGTTTCTAATCATATTACGGAAGCAGAGCTGAAAGAAAAAATCGAACAGTTTTTAAAAAAGCATAAGCTGCTACAAGCTATATTTGTCATTATTGTATGTGTTAGTGGGCTAATTACGCTCTATGTAAATAACTTTATTGGTCAAACTTCAATGCTATGGGGTGCTGTTCTAATTGGTATAACTCTCAATATTTTTACCGATGATGAAGTGCGCAGAGATAAACCACTTAAATTTTTGGTGTTAACCATTCTTGCCATATTTGCTACCTGTTTTTCTGCACAGTTAAAATTAAATGATATAAAGAAGTCGCCTGTAGCTACATTGAAAATCAAAGACGTAAATAAATGGTATGTTCTGGACAGTTTTCAAGGTAATGTAATCTTGTTTAATGATTCAGAAAATAAATCAAATATTAAAGTCGTTAAATTCGAAGATATTGATCGAATTAGTTCCACTGACTAAGAACTTCATTCACTCTTAGACAAAAAAACAGTATGCTTACACCTGTAAAAAGGAGCATACATGTATCAAGTACTTGCACGAAAATACCGTCCACGAAATTTCATTGAACTCGTGGGACAAAACCATGTGTCACGCGCACTTACCAGTGCCTTAGAACGTGGTCGGTTACATCATGCGTATTTATTTACAGGTACTCGTGGCGTGGGTAAAACCACCATTGCCCGTATTTTGGCAAAATGTCTGAACTGTGAAACGGGTGTAACATCAACGCCGTGTGAAGTCTGCCCAACGTGTAAAGCAGTAAATGAAGGCCGTTTTATTGATTTAATTGAAATCGATGCGGCATCACGGACCAAAGTTGAAGATACCCGAGAGCTTCTCGACAACGTTCCTTATGCACCAACCCAAGGTCGCTTCAAGGTTTATCTGATCGATGAAGTGCATATGCTCTCTACGCATTCATTTAACGCGTTATTAAAGACTCTAGAAGAACCGCCAGAGCATGTGAAATTCTTATTTGCAACTACAGATCCACAAAAAATACCGATTACTGTCATTTCACGTTGCTTGCAATTTACTTTGCGTCCTTTAGCGGTGGATGAAATCACATCGCATTTGACAGATATCTTACAAAAAGAACAAATTCAAGCGGAGCAAGATGCGATTTGGCAAATTGCTGAATCGGCTCAAGGTTCACTGCGTGATGCATTGTCACTAACTGATCAAGCGATTGCCTATGGTCAGGGTTCAATTCAGCACCAAGATGTTAAAGACATGTTGGGCCTAATTGACCGTACGATCATTTATGATTTGATTTTAGCCATTCATCAAAATCAGCGTGAATGCGTGAGTGCTTTACTCATGCAATTCCGTCAACAAGCGCTGGATGTTTCGCTGGTATTAGATCAGTTGATTTCAACGTTACATGAACTGGCATTATTACAATACTTGCCAGACTTAGCGTTGAAATATAGCGCTGAGATCAATCAAAAAATTATGCAATTGTCGCAGTTGATTTCAGCTCAAGATTTGCAGTTGTATTATCAAGTCGCATGCAAAGGTCGGGCAGACTTGCAGTTGGCAGTCACGCAAGAGCAAGGTTTTGAGATGTGTGTGCTGCGTCTATTAGCATTCCGACCATTACAGCCAAACGAAATGTTGGTCTCTGCCGTACAGCAAGAGTCAGCCGCACAGCCACAGCTCGCTCAAAATCAGGCCGAAACAGTTCAGCCGACTCAAACACAGTCTTTGCAGCAACCCAATACCGTTGTTGAGTCTGCTGCACAGGTTGCCACTGTTGAGCAGCCTGAAGCTGTACCCGCTGTAGACACATCGCCAGCTTTCGATGATTTTGATGATTCACATTATGATGACGATGATGGCTATGTTTCTGCACCTGCAGTCGATGAACCTTCATCTGATGATTTTTTAGATGATCCTGAAGAAGACGCAATAAGCCAAACTTCTACAGCATCTACAGCAAATGGCACTCTAGATACGCAAGAGGTTGCACCGGTTGAGTCTGTATCGACACAGCAAAATGACACGCTTGTTATGGATGCCGTGGCAGAAGATACATTATTTGATTTAGATCCGACGCCGAGTACTGAAACTGAAGAAGTTGATGTGAGCGCTATAAATTTTGAAGATATTGCACCTTTAGAACCAACAGCTTTAGAGTCAAAACGTGTAGAGCCTGAAACAGCTCAGCCACATTTGATAAATGCCATTGAACCACAACATGTGGTGAATGAATCAGTTTCGGGTGCTCAAGGCGACAATGGTTTTGATCTAGCATCACCACAAGTTACGCAAAGTTCCATTTCTTCGGATGCTGTTCAAACGGGTTCATCTTCTACCTTGATGCCACGAGATATTTTGACTTTACAGCCTCAAACCCTTGAAGGTGAGTGGACGGTCGAAAAGTGGGAGTATTGGTTCCGAAATAGTCAACTTTCACCTGCGGTACAAGAGTTGGCGCAGCATGGCATTATGCGCGGTACGATTGACGGTGAATCGACTTTCCATATTCCAAAGCGATACGAAGCTTTAGTGACTCAATTGCAGCATGTATTGGAACAAGCCATTCATGCGCAATGGTCAAAATGTCGTTTCCATATCAACTTTGAAGATGTCGAAGAAACCACACCGTATGCTTTACAACATGTCCGCAAGGAAAAGGCCTTTGCACGTGCAAATGAGTTATTACATGCAGAGCCTGTTGTGAAAGACTTACTCAAAAGCTTTGATGGTGAGTTGCAAAATATCCAGCTTAAATAAATTTTAAGCTAGATATAAAAATTAAAGTAAAAATTGAGTTAAAGCATCTCGCATATCATCGGGTATCGAGGTGCTTTTTCGCGTTTGGCGGTCAACAAACACATGCACGAAATGTCCTTGGGCTGCAGCCTCATTTTGTCCTTGTTTAAAAATAGCCAAGTCATAGCGCAGTGAAGAATTACCAATTTTTTCAATCGCAACCCCAACTTCAATGATTTCTGGATAGGACAGCTCTTGTAAAAAGCTGCAGGCTGAATCGACCACTAAACCAATGATCGGGGTATTTCGCAAATCAAAACCGGCATGTTGAATCAATAGCGCATTTGCAGCGGTATCAAAATAGCTGTAATAAGTGACATTATTGACATGGCCATACATATCGTTGTCTGCCCAACGCGTTTGGATTGGAAATAAAAAACGATAGTTTTGGCGGCGTTTAGTTTCAGGTTTCATCGTTCGTATTTTCTTTATTTCAAAATGAGTGAACTTTAGGCATAAATTGATTGGTAAATCTGGCGAGCGTCTTCAAACTGCAGTTCTCGCGGATTATTTTGTAATAGTCGTGTTTGTAATAGCGCATCTTCTGCTAAACGATCGAGCATATTTTCAGGCACATTGAGTTGACTGAGTTTAAGCACCAAACCGCTCTGATCTAAATGATTTTGCATATGATCAATAAATAAATCACATAAACCATCGGTACAGCCCGTACTGTATGGGTCTAGCCAACTCATAAGTTCTGCATAATGCTGCTTGGCCTGAGGTGCATTAAACTTTAACACTTCAGCGAGAACCAGTGCATTGGTATGACCATGCGAGAGATGAAAGTGTCCACCGAGTGGATAGGCGAGTGCATGCACCGCTGCAACTGGTGCATTAGCAAAGGCCTGACCTGCAAGCATTGAACCGACCAGCATGTGCTGACGCGCTTCGAGGTTATGTCCGTCGTGTAAAACCAGCGCTAAATTTTTATTTAATAAACGCAAAGCTTGTTTAGCAAGCATATCCGCATACGGATTTTTTTTAATTTTTGATGTATAGGCTTCAATGGCATGCACCATGGCATCGATACCGGTTGCTGCGGTAATGTGTGCGGGAAGATTTAATGTAAAGTTCGCATCGAGGATACAGACATCGGCATACAGTACAGGGGAGACGATACCTGTTTTGGTGGTTTCACCTGTAGTGACGATAGAGATTGGTGTGACTTCAGAGCCGGTCCCTGCCGTTGTCGGGATCAAAATGAGCGGTAAGCGTGGTCGTTTTGCATTACCAACACCATATAAATCACTGATCTGTTGTGTTTGCTTAGGATGAGCCAAGATCGCGATAATTTTAGCCACATCCATTGAACTGCCACCGCCAAAACCAATAATCAAATCTACTTTTTCATTCTTGGCAAATTGAACTGCATCCAAAACTATATGTTCTGCAGGGTCAGCTTGAATACTGGAATAAATTACATAGTCTTGATGGATACTTTCTAAAATATCCAAAATGGGTAAATGTAATTGTTGTTGCAACATACCGGGGTCGGTCACAAGCATGACACGTTTGGCTTGAAAGTCGCCTAGGACCTCTCTCAGTTGGGAAATAGAGCCTAAGCCTGAAATAATATTGCTGACGGTTTGAAACTGAAATTGACTCATTGGCTTATCCCTAATTTTTTATATCCAAATAAACATTATTCTTGAGTGTTGATATAGGATTCATCCTGTAAATAACTTAACATAAGACGCTTGAAATAAAAGTAGTCTTGAGGTTGTTATGTCATCCAGCACGCCATATAAGGTGTTGTGTGTTTGTTTAGGAAATATTTGCCGTTCACCTACGGCTGAAGTGGTTCTCAGACATTTTTGTGATGAAGCGCAACTCAATGTTCACGTCGACTCTGCGGGTACGAGCAATTATCATCCGGGCAAAGCGCCTGATCTACGTAGCCAACAGCATGCAAAATTACGTGGCTATAACTTATCTGCATTACGCGCACGTCAGTTAACGGTTCATGATTTTATTGAATTTGATTTGATTTTGGCCATGGACTACGAAAATTTAGACAATATTCAAAACCTCATGCAAAAGGCGCAGCAACAATTCGGTCAACTACGTGCACAAGTGTCTTTGATGAGTCAACATGATCACCAATATCCGCAACAAGAAGTACCAGATCCGTACTATGGTGGTGATGCAGGGTTTGAACATGTATTAGATCAATGCGAATCTAGCAGTCAGGCTTGGGTCAATTATTTAAAAACTCAGTTACAAGCACAGCAAAAAAATTAAGGTTTAAGAATGCAAATTCAAACACAGGTTCAGCTTAAGCCATTTAATACATTAAGCCTCGATGCTGTTGCATCTCATTATGTACGCGTTCAATCGGTAGAAGATATCCAAGCAGCGCTCGACTTTGCCAAAGCTGAGCAATTAAATATATTGGTGCTTTCAGGGGGCAGTAATATGCTGTTGCCTGAGCAAATACATGCTTTAGTGATGCACATGGATATTCAAGGTATTGAATATGTACAAGACGATGCCGATACACAGACTTTAAAAGTGGGTGCTGGGCAAGTGTGGCATGACTTTGTGCTATGGACGACGGCACACCAGTTTTATGGCTTACAAAATTTAGCATTGATACCCGGTTTAGTCGGTGCTTCACCTGTGCAAAATATTGGAGCTTATGGTGTTGAAGCGGGTGAGTTTATTGAATCTGTACAGGTCTATGACCGAGTAACAGAACAGCAAAGTAGTATTAGCGCTGCCGATTGTCATTTTTCATATCGCCATAGTATTTTTAAAGATGAGCCAGAGCGTTTTATTATTACGCATGTCACGTTTAAACTTTTAAAACATGCAGATTTAAAATTAAATTATGGTGATTTAAAGCAGGCAGTGGGTGAAGACTTAAGTGCAGAAAACCTACAACAACAAGTCATTCATATTCGTCAAACCAAACTCCCAGATCCAAAAGAATTTCCAAATGTCGGAAGTTTCTTTAAAAATCCTGTGATTAGCCAGCAAGCCTTTGACCAAATTGCGCTGCAATTTCCCAATTTACCCCATTACCCACAACCGAATAATGCGGTAAAACTGGCAGCGGGCTGGTTAATTGACCAAGCAGGTTGGAAAGGGAAATCTGTGGGTTCAGTGGGTATGTTCCATAAGCAAGCTTTGGTGTTGGTCAATTATCAGGACGCCACGCTGCAAGATGTACGTACAACTTACAAAGCTGTACAACATGATGTTTTTGAAAAATTTAATATTGAACTACATCCTGAGCCTGTATTATTTGATACAAATGGCTTGATTCGATCTCACGCAGATCAATAAAAACACATAGGTTTTAGATTTATGCATAAAACACATTGGATGGTTCGCTTAGTACAAATTGCTGCAGTGCTATTTGTACTTTTGGGCTGTCTAATGATTTTTATCTATACGCCGTTTTATTCTAAATTGATCGTTAAAAGTTTAAATTATTTCGTTCCTGTAGAAGTCAATCAGCTCGCAGCGCAAAGTCAAAAACTCGGCGCCTTGAGTGATGATGATAACTATGAGCCGGGTTCTGACTTATGGATAGCGCGCCAAGCGTATTTAAAACTCATGGAGCAAGCCATACAGTCTGATGAGCCTCAAGATTTAACCCTTATACAAGCACGTTATAAGGCGTTACAGCAGCTCATTGAAGAAGAACATGAAAAAGAAAAGAATGATAGTCAAAAGGACATACCGAAAGTACCTCTGCTGAATCCTTCTGCGTCCGAGGCGGCTTCTTCTGAAGCATTGGCGGAAAATCCTGCTCAAAAAATGAAAGAGCTGCTTGAGCTCAATAGTGCGGAAAATAAAGGACTGATGACTCAATATACCGAGTTCTTAAAAACCCATGAAATTGAGCAAGCGGCTTCAGAAGCGGAACCGATCGATGATGAAACATATCTTGATCTTGCCAAAATGAAAGATAAAACCCTGAAGCAGCCAACCGCAGAGCCGTATGCGATCGTGGTGTTAGGTGGTGGTTTAACCTTAGATAAAAATGATAAAGATATCGTAGTGAATGACTACACACGACTTCGACTGGAAAAAACACTCGATGTTGAACGAGCCAATAAGTTACCGATTGTACTGAGTGGTGTTGAAGCACCGTATATGCAAGCATGGTTGAAGCAATATGATGTCGATGCGAAATTGCTTGAAGACCGCAGTATGAATACATGCGAAAATTCGCGTTTTAGTTCGTTGCTTTTACAGAAAAAAGGCGGAGCACCGACGGTTATTTTAATCACCGACCAATATCATATGCCTCGAACACGTCGTTTATTTGCATTAAATGGTATCGAAACCATTCCTGTTGTTGCACCTATGCCAACAACATTAACTACATGGCGACCAAGTGAAAAAAATTATGACCATAGTCGTCGTGCTAATTATGAATTATTAGCCACCTTACGTGATGTTTGGTTTGGCTCAAGTGACTGTCGGGAGGTCCCATAATGTCAGATATCCCATTTCTTAATCCTTCGATCCTTAAACAATTAGATCTTCCTGTTCCAAGTCGAGAATTAACCCCACAAGTATTAGAACCTCTAAATTTAAATCGACCTTTTGAACCTAGTGTTGAAATACAGTCTTATAGACGACTTTATGGTTTAGATGCCTTGAACTGTGAACATTGGCAAGGCTATGTAGAAATGCCTTTGTTCAAATTACATGTACAAGTATTTCAACCGAAACTGAAAACTGAAACGGATATCATTAAAGGCACTGTATTTTTATTGCATGGTTATTTAGAGCATAGTGGAATATATCAGCCGATTATTCGTGAACTCTTAGATCAAGGTTTTAGTGTTTTAACCTATGATTTACCGGGGCATGGTCTAAGTAATGGATCGCCAGCCAGTATTCAAAACTTTGATCATTACCAACAAGTTTTGGAAGCAGTATATCGTTATGTGAAACATGCGACTCAACTACCAACCCCATGGTTAGGGATTGGGCAGAGCACGGGTGGAGCGATTTGGCTGCATCATCTGTTAGATTTTGCTGAACATCGCAAAAACCCTTATGTCGAACGGGTTTTATTATTATCTCCGCTGATTCGCCCTGCAAAAACGGCATGGTGGCATAACTCGGTTGGATTAGGCATTATTCGTCGTATTAAACGTGAAGTGCCACGTCATTTTAGACGGAATAATCATAACCCTGAGTTTTTACGTTTTGTCCGCTTAAAAGATCCACTACAACCTCGAATGATGGGGATGGATTGGATTTTGGCCATGTCAAAATGGATGCAGGAGATGGAAGAACGCCCAGCGTGCCGTATTCCAGTGTGGTTAGCGCAAGGCGCACAGGATCAAACTGTAGATTGGCGTTATAACATTGAGTTTATACGTCGTAAATTTCGTTTACAGACGCTTCTCATGCTTGAAGAAGGTTCGCATCAGCTGATTAATGAACGTGCCGATATTCGTGCTGCATTAACAGGTTTGATCCCGGCATTCTTGCATGCTCAATCGAATAGCAAGTCTTATTACTAACTGATGTTACGCACTAACATCAGGGGCGTAATTTGATTTAAATAAAAGTACGATACGCGGGAAGGTCATCCGCAAGTGTTTGAGACTGGACTACTCCTAATCAAAAATGTTTTTGCAATACTTTGAATAATTTGACGCTAGTGAACGAGTTTTGTCGGTGAGGTGCATTGCACCGCAAGATGGTTTCCTTACGAAGCTTTGCTTCTCATTTTGCCGAAACAAAAGTACCTCCAGCCGAAGGGTAATCCCTTTATTTAAGCCCTAGATGTAAGACTCCGTCGAATAGGCTTAAAAATTATTTTAAAAATGCGTATTTACTTTTACGCGCGTAACATCAGTTACTAATTGACGATTGAGCACAGCTTACCTTAATCAGTGTGATGGATCTAGACGAAAAAAAAGAGGCGTAGTTGCCTCTTTTTTATGCGGTAGGAATCAGAACTTTTCTAGATGAGCCATATTCCACATACGGAAATAGAAGTTTTCTTCATCTTTATTTTCACAACTGAGTAACTCCCCATCCTTTAACCAAAAATGTAGCTGTGCATAGTTTTTAATTTCACGGTTGTTAATGCGCTGTGCTAGATGGTGTGCACGGATATCCGACGGGTGTTGTAAACCCGCAGAGGCAATAAGTTCAGATAAACCATGCATGGTGTTTTTGTGGAAATTAAAAACACGTTCTGCTTTGGTCGGAACATGGATGGCTTTTTGACGGTCTTTGTCTTGTGTCGCAACGCCAACTGGACATTGGTTGGTATGACAGCTTTGAGCCTGAATACACCCGACTGCAAACATAAAGCCACGAGCTGAGTTGACCCAATCTGCGCCAATTGCCATGGTACTGGCAATATCAAAAGCACTAATAATTTTACCACTGGCACCGACTTTAATTTTTGAACGTAAGCCTGCACCAATCAGGGTGTTATTAACAAAGAGTAGGCCTTCACGCAGTGGCGTACCCATATTATCGATCAATTCAATCGGCGCAGCGCCAGTCCCACCTTCAGAACCATCCACTACGATAAAATCAGGTGTAATCCCTGTATGTAACATGGCTTTTACGATACTCATAAATTGCCATGGTTGCCCGATACACAGTTTAAAACCCACTGGTTTGCCTTCTGACAGTTCGCGCAATTGCTGAATAAATTGCATCATTTCAATAGGGGTGCTAAAGGCAGGATGGCTAGATGGAGAGATACAGTCATGTTCACGGCTGACACCACGGATTTGAGCAATCTCTTCGGAAATTTTGTCTTTAGGTAAAATGCCACCATGGCCTGGTTTTGCACCTTGAGATAATTTGATCTCAATCATTTTGACTTGAGGGTGCTTGGCTTGTTCAGCAAAACGTACAGGGTCGAATTGACCATCAATCGTACGGCAGCCAAAGTAACCACTACCGAGTTCCCAAACAATATCACCACCATTTTCTAAGTGATAAGGACTGATACTGCCTTCACCAGTGTCATGGTAGAACTTGCCCATTTTTGCACCTAAATTTAAGGCACGAATGGCATTGGCACTTAAGCTACCAAAACTCATCGCAGAGATGTTTAATATTGATGCGCTATACGGTTGCTTGCATTGCTCATTGCCGATATTGATGCGGAAAGTTTCAGGAATGGCCGGAATACAAGGCGACAAAGAGTGATTGATAAAGCGGTAATCATTTTGGTAAACATCAACAATTGAACCAAATGGTTTATCTGCATTTTGATTTTTTGCCCGTTGATAGACCAAGCTGCGTTGCATACGAGAAAAGGGCAATGCATCTTGATCAGATTCAATAAAATATTGGCGAATTTCAGGTCGAAATTCTTCAAATAGAAAACGAAAGTGCCCCATGATAGGGTAATTTTTTAAAATCGAATGTTTGTTTTGTATGACGTCATACAAACCCAATAAGCTTAAAAGCCCAGTAATGACCCAGATACTATTCAATAAGGTTTGTGGAATAAAATATTGAATATAACGAGGGGAATAACCTAAATGAAAACTCGAAATGAGTAGGAAGATAAAAATACAAGCAAACCAAATTGAATGCCGAGAAAAAAAAGTATTTAGTAGCTTGTGGCGAATAGTTTGCGCTGGACTGGCCATATTTGAAAAATCTTATTCAGCTCATTTGCTCATAATTTGCCGAGTTTATGGACAATGCTCAAGCTTTAATTTGTTGATTCAGTGTAGCATTTATAAAAAACAACATTGAAGTTGGATGAATTTTTCATTTAAAGCCAAATCAGATAAGAAAAGCAGGAATGTTCTTTAAGAAAATTTGTGAAAAGCAGCGCGGTTCTTGTTATTTCACAGTACGCAAAATGGAGGTTAAAGTGATTTTACTTTCTAAACACGAGGTGCTGAATATGACTATGAAATCTATTCGTTATAATAATGCCGACCTAGCCTGCCTATGTCAGTAATTGATTATAGCCATGAGAAATTAGCGCTATGGCATAAGGTATTCAGCAGATACTTATGCTGTAGTTCCTTTGACCTAAACGACTAAAATTACAAAAATATTCTAAGAAATTATCCAGTCCCAGCGTTGGGACTTTTTTATGTGTTGATAATTTAAGTGAAAATCTAAGCAAAAAATTAAGTGCTAAATATTTATTATGAAATAAAAGTTGCTGCCTAAAATTTAATATTTCAGGTAGCAGAAAGTCTGAGATCGGTTTAGTCATTGCGTTGTTGTACAACCATAGCGACTTCTTCAGGTTCAATTTTCTGAATCTTTTTACCAAAACTACGCAGCCACCATGTTAACTGAGAGGTAAAAGGTACTGTTGCACTAACTTCCACCCAGCCATCTTCGGTTTTTTGAATCACTTGATCTTTACTTAGCTGACTTTCTTCAAAATAAACAGCCTCTGCTTCAGACATGGTTAATTTGAGCTGAATCATTTCAGTCGGTTTATTGAAGTCCACACGGAAGCCAAGCGCTCCAGAGTCAATATAGGCATCGATATCAAAATCGACAGGGTGTAATGCGCGTGAATTTAAGACCGTAGCAGATTTAAAACGATGTAAAGCAAAGGTTTGGATGTCTGTTTTGTCATGACGTGTACAAACCAAATAGATAATTGCACCTTTTTGGACCAAAGCCAGTGGATTTAAAATATAGGTCTTTTCTTCACTTTGTTGTCCACGACCTTGATAAAGACATTCGAGTTGTTTGTCTTGTAGTAAGCCTTCATAAATTGATTGCTGTGCAGCTTTTTCAACTACAGGAGGAATCAATGGCTGAGTAGCTGGCACGATTCGCACGCGGTTAATCCACTGACGGACATTATTTTGCGACGACAGACTTCGACGTGCGAGGTCAAACCAAGGATTCATTTCTTCAATTAAGCTCGGTGGAAGCAAATGTTTTAAGTGCTCCTCAACCATCATAAAGGTGACCGCTTGTGAGCTAGTCATATGAGGCAAGCTTTGAATTGGTGCATCGGAACGCCAACGCCAGCCTTGTGGAGTTGTTTTACTGCTCTCAATTGGGAAACGCAGAGAAATTTGATTTAAGTCACGCTGAATAGTGCGTAGGCTGATATCAATGCCTTCACGGTTCAGTATTTCTTGTAATTCACGCGTACCCATCCACTTACCTGTGGACAGTCGTGAAAGAATTTGCCACTGACGATAGAGGCTGTTCGACGTTTCTTTTTCTTGTGAAGACATAATCTAGTGCTTGAACTTGGACTTAAATGAATAAAATGATGCTGTGGGACACAATAAGAAATCTTCCTGCGTTAAGCAAGTCTTCATCTGAAAAAACTAAGATGATTTTTAATAACGCAATTTGACACAACTTGAGCAGTTACATGCTGTACCACTTTGCAAAAATGATGCATAAATAATCAAAGAGAAGCAGCATATGTATTGATGGCATATATATTGCTTTATCTGATTTACAAAACATGAGAAAAATATGGAGTTGCTATGCTGAAAGAAAATCGTAATACAACTTCAAATGGAATTGAGGGTTATGAGGCAAAGTTAGTCAATACTTCTGTCTCTACATTAAAAAATTTACCTCTTGCTCGAGGACATGCGCTGTTTAATCAATTTAATTCGGATTTTTTTAATGAAATGCGCGACTGCAAAACGGTAGCTAAAGAATCATGCCAACGGATAGAGCAGTGGTTATCACAGCATACACTTGATGAATTAAAACAACTAAATCAGGTAGCAAAACAACATTTTCTCTATGAGGGTATTACCTTTACAGTGTATGGCGAAGATGAGGGCATTGAACGCACTATTCCTTATGATCTTATTCCCCGTGTGATTGCACGAAAGGAATGGAATAATTTATCACTGGGCTGCGCACAGCGCGTGAAAGCTCTCAATCTGTTTTTACATGATGTTTATCATCAACAAGATATTTTAAAAGAAGGAATTATTCCTGAACTGCAAGTTTTAACGCATGAAGCCTATTTGCCACAAATGTATATGCATGGGCTAAAAGGTAAAATTTATAGCCAAATCAGTGGTATTGATATCATTCGAGATCAATCAGGCGATTTTTACGTCCTTGAGGATAATCTTAGAACACCATCGGGTGTGTCGTATATGTTGGAAAGTCGTAAGATCAGTCAAAAACTGATGCCTGAACTTTGCCAGCAAAGCAACATCATGGGGATTGAGCAGTATCCGCAGCTTTTACGTGAAATTCTTGCAGAAAATGCCTATGTCGATAACCCGTTTACCGTGGTTTTAACCCCAGGGCGTTTTAACAGTGCGTATTATGAACATGCCTTTTTGGCAAGAGAGATGGATGTACCCTTAGTGACATCGCGTGACCTTTATGTAGAAAACGATAAGGTTTATGTGAAAACCATTAAAGGCCGACAACAGGTTGATGTAATTTATCGTCGTGTGGATGATGCTTTTCTCGATCCATTATGTTTCAAACCTGACAGTACTTTGGGCATAGCAGGGCTCATGTCAGCGTATATGCAGCATAATGTGGTCATTGCAAATGCACCGGGAACAGGCGTAGCAGATGATAAATCGATATATCCTTATGTGGATAAAATGATTCATTTCTATTTAGGCGAACAAGCGATCCTGAAAAATGTGCCGACTTATCAATGTCGTGAGCAGAACGACTTGGACTATGTGCTGTCGAATATCGAAAAATTGGTGGTGAAAGAAGCACAGGGTTCAGGTGGATACGGCATGCTGATCGGTCCGCAAGCCTCTTTACAAGAATTAAATAGTTTTAAAGATAAGGTGGCCGCAGCACCACATTTATATATTGCACAGCCGACTTTAAATTTATCTGTTAGCCCAACCCTAAGTGAGGCAAATGTTTCGGAACGCCATATTGATCTGCGTCCATTTGTATTGAGCTCTCCATATCGAACTGAGATTGTACCGGGTGGCTTAACTCGTGTTGCAATGCAAGCAGGTTCATTGGTGGTGAATTCTTCGCAAGGCGGCGGGATTAAAGATACATGGGTAGTAGACGATTTACGCTCATAGCACTTCAGTGAAGGAGCAAAACATGATTTTATTAAACAGTAATGCAGAACATATTTTTTGGTTGGGACGTTATTTAGCACGCACTCAATATTTATGCAGTATTTTTCCATTTCAAGATGTCGATATGGCATTGAACTATGCACATGCTTTTTGTTTACCAGCCTTCGATGTCGACTCAATGAATGAATTGGTTTTAAATGCAGAGCAACCGGCGTCATTTTACAGCCAATTTAAATATGCGCAAAGTAATATACAGGACTTAAGGGGTGTACTTTCAGCAAAAAGTTATGCAGAACTCAGCCGTTTAATTCGTAATGCGAGTGATAACCCGGGTTATATCTGTGACGTGGTAACAGATTGCCAAGATGTTTTAGAGTCCGAATCTGAAGATGTATTTTTATTTTTTAGCTTAGGACAAGCCATAGAGCAGCTTGATCGCCAGTTACGCATGCAGCAGGACATTCAACACACCATTGCGAAGATTGAACATATCGTAATCGCTTTAGTTCAGTTTGGCTGGGAAAGCGTGCAAGAGGCATGGCAGGCACTAAAGCAACAACCGAATAGCCAAAATTTTTACCATTTCAGTGATCATATCCAAAATATGTTTGAGGTGGCTGTATGAGGCTCATGATCAACCATCAGACCCATTATGTTTACACTGATGTGGTTAGCAGAAGCATTCAATATATCAAAATGACCCCATCCACTAATGCGCATCAACAGGTGCAAAATTGGGATGTGAGTGTGCCGGGGCAACGTGATATGCAATTGGATACTTTTGGTAATGTGTGGTTGACCACAACGCAGCGCGAACCTTATCTGCAAATGACCATTATGGCGCAGGGCATCGTAGAGATGAATTTGAGTTCAAATGATTCAAATGCGGATGATTTAAACCCGAAATTGTTTTTACAGCCAACACCGAGTACGCAATGCGACATTTACATGAAAAGTTTTGCCGATTGTTATGTCCCTCGTATCAATCGTGTCAATCTAATTCGTTTGGCTGAAGCGATCTTGGCGCATATTCCCTATGTTTCGAATCAGACATCTGTACATACTTCTGCAATAGATGCTTTTCATTATAAGCAGGGGGTATGTCAGGATCATACTCATGTCATGATCGCAATGTGTCGCTATTTGGGTATTCCTGCACGATATATTTCTGGGTATTTATTTGTACCGAATAGTAGCCATCTTGCTAGTCACGCTTGGGTAGAAGTCTATATCGAAAATAAATGGTATTGTTTTGATGTCAGTAATCAGCTATTTACACCACAATCACATATTTATGTCGCGATTGGGCGGGATTACTGGGATGTAGCTCCTGTTCGAGGTGTTCGTGATAAAGGTGGTATTGAGTCTATGAGCTCAATTGTACAAGTGTTGAGTTGTTAATCATTTGAGGGATAAAAATGACCTATTGTTGTGCATTACGATTAAAAGATGGCATGGTATTTGTCAGTGATACACGTACAAATGCAGGAGTTGACCATATTTCAGTTTTTCGTAAACTTTATACCTTTGGTATTGCGGGTGAGCGATTTATTACCATCCAAACCTCTGGGAATTTAGCTACTACACAAGCGGTCATCGGGCATTTACAAAATCAGCTAGAGGTCAAACAAGAGCCGAATTTATATAGTGTAAATACGATGTTCGAAGTGGCTGAATTGGTCGGGCATACCTTAAAAAAAGTTATCTCTGATGTCACCTCTGATATTTTAGAACAAAGTAATTATTACTGTAGTTTATTAGTAGGTGGTCAAATTGGTAGCGCTGATATGCAGCTATATAATATCTATCCGCAAGGTAATTTTATTTGTGCGACACCGGATACCCCATATTTTCAAATTGGAGAAAGTAAATATGGTAAGCCGATACTTGACCGAACTTTGCGTTACGATATGCCACTCGATGAAGCAATGCGTTGTAGCTTAATTTCTTTTGATTCAACGATACGTTCGAATGTGTCTGTAGGTATGCCTTTAGATGCTTTGGTTTATAAAAAGGACAGTTTAGAAATACCAAATGGTAAGCGCATTTATGAAGAAGACCCATACTTCACCATGATCAGTAAAGGCTGGTCAGAAGCATTGCGTCAGGGCTTAATAGAATTGGCAAAACCAACAGCTGACTATTTTCAATAACGATTTGATCAACGAATAGATCAATTTAAAAAGCGAATAAAAAAAGCGAGATAAAAAAGCCCAGATTTGATCTGGACTTTTTGATTTGGCTAATTAAGCTAATTTACGTACAGGGCGCGCGCTCATACGGCATAATAATTCATAGCCAATGGTTCCGTTCGCTTCTGCAACGTCATCAACTAAACGGTCTTTACCCCAAAGCTCAACTTCAGTGCCTATTGGTGCATTCATACCAGTGATATCAATCGCAATCATATCCATGGCAACACGGCCAATTACACGCGTTTTCTGACCGTGGATCGATACATAGTTTTGTTTAGGGAAGGCACGTGGGTATCCGTCCCCATAACCAATCGACACAATCGCAAGATCCATTTCTTGTTCTGCAACGAAAGTCGATCCATAACCCACAGATTCACCAGCTTGAATGGTATTTAGAGCTATGACTTCAGCGGTAAACGTCATCACCGGTTTAAGATCTAACACTTCTACAGAACGATCTGAAAAAGGTGTTGCGCCATATAGCATGATGCCTGGGCGAACAAAATCAAAATTCAGTTCTGGCCATTTGAAAATTGCAGCTGAGTTACAGCACGAACCCATGATTGGCGCACAGGCTTCTTTTACGTGTAAAAATTGTTCACGTTGTTGGTCATTTAGTGGATGATTTTCTGCGTCAGCATTGGCAAAATGCATAGTCAGTACGCAAGTAAAACCTTCCGCCTTTAATGCATTGATGACATCAATAATTTCAGGCACTTTAAAGCCTAAACGGTTCATACCGCTGTTGAGTTTGACCCAAACTTTTAGACCTTGAGCGATATAGGCATCTTTATGCGCACGTAACCAATCTAGTTGTTGCTGATGATGCACCACACATTCAATTTTTTTATCGATGATAATTTGCATTTCATCATCAGAGAAAATGCCTTCAATCAAGGTAATGGGTTGTTCATAACCCAGTTCACGAATTTCTAAGGCTTCTTCTAGGCAGGCAACACCGAAGGCATCGCTGTCTTTTAAGGCTGCTAAGCAGTCTTTAACTCCATGTCCATAAGCATTGGCTTTCACCATGCTTACAATTTTAGCGGTTGGGGCAAGTTGTTTGACACGGTTTAAATTATATTGAAGTGCTTGTTGATCAATATAAACTGTAGCTTGGCGCACCCTAAATACTCCTACAGGGTCGATGAATTAATGGATGATAAAGAGTCTTTACTCTTCATCATCATACTGAGCATAAAACTCAGGGGAGAGGTTACTAAATTTGGTGTATTGACCTTCGAAGGCAAGACGCACAGTACCAATTGGACCGTTACGCTGTTTACCAATAATAATTTCTGCAGTACCTGCTTCTTTAGACTCTTTGTTATAAACCTCGTCGCGGTAAATAAACATGATCAAATCGGCATCCTGCTCGATCGCACCCGATTCACGTAAGTCAGACATCACTGGGCGTTTATTGGGACGGTTTTCCAGTGATCGGTTCAACTGTGACAGTGCAATAACAGGGCAATGCATTTCTTTAGCCAGTGCCTTTAAGCTTCGGGAAATTTCCGAAATCTCGCCAACACGGTTATCACCCATACCGGGTACTTTCATAAGCTGCAAATAATCGACCATGATACAGCCAAGTTTACCGCCGTGCATTTTGGCAATTCGGCGCGCACGGGCACGTACTTCAGTTGGAGGTAGTGCAGACGAGTCATCGATATACAAATTCTTTTCTTGGAGATGCACAATGGTACTGGTGACTTTTGACCATTCATCTGCATCCATTTTACCTGCACGTAAATGCCCTTGGTGTACACGTCCGAACGAGGATATCAAACGCATCGCAATCGAGTCAGCGGGCATCTCCATAGAGTAAACTAGAGCGGGCAGGTTGTTATTAAACAGCACACTTTCAACCAAGTTCATGGCAAAAGTAGTTTTACCCATCGATGGACGGGCCGCTACAATAATCAAATCGCCTGCTTGCATACCTGAGGTTTTATTATCTAGTTCAACAAATCCAGTGGTTAAACCCGTGATACTGCCTTCAGTTTGTGAAAGTTCATTCAACTTATCAAAAACACTAGCAACGACAGAGTTAATAGCTTTAGGGCCTTGTGCTTTGGCGTTGTTGTTGTGTTGCTCGGCAATCGAGAAAATATTGGTTTCTGCGAGATCTAAAATTTCACTGACCGTACGACCCTTGGTGTCATAGGCATTTTGTAAAATTTCTGAGCTGACTTTAATCATGCTGCGTAAAGTGGAAAATTCTTTAATTTTTGCAGCATACGTTTCAAGGTTATAGAAACTTGAAGGTGAATCTGACATGAGTTGCATCAGATATTCTTCGCCACCAGCTGCATCGAGCAAGTTTTGTTTAATCAGCCAGTCATTGACCAAGACCGCATCATAAGGTGAGCTATCTTTTGACAGTTGATCGATGGCACGGAAAATATATTTATGACGGGTCGCATAAAAATCAGCTTCAGTCAGTACATCACCCACTTGCTCAAAAGATTCTGCAACGGTCATCAGTGCAGCAAGCACGGCTTGTTCAATCGCAAGGTTATGGGGTGGGGTACGAAACTCTTTCAACGAACTTTGTTCTGTGGTTTTTGCTGTTGGCGTAGAGTTTGGCTTGCTGGCATTCGCCTGTGACATAAAAATCCCTGATGCTGAAACCATTTAATGTGATGGAAATGGGTGCTAATTACAGTTTTTTCAACTCTTCATTGAACTGAAATGATAGGCGTTTTCTACAGAAATGCGAACAAGTATTTCCGATTAATTCGTCATACATTGAATTGAATGAAGAGTTAAAAATATAAAAAAGTTGGAGCACTATTTTTTACAGATAAAAAAAGAGCATGCGTAAGCATGCTCTTTTCTTTGCAAGAAATTACTCAGCTACGATAGTAACTAGAACTTCTGCAACAACATCATGATGCAATTGGATTGCGATGTTGAATTCACCAGTGTTGCGAAGCGCACCATTTGGTAAACGAACTTCTGCACGGTCTACAACAAGACCAGCATTAGTTAACGCGTCAGCGATGTCACGAGTACCGATAGAACCGAATAGTTTACCTTCGTCACCAGCTTTAGCAGTGATCACGATGTTAACTTCGTTCAATTGGTCAGCACGTGCTTGAGCAGCAGCTAATACTTCAGCTTCTTGTTTCTCAAGTTCAGCACGACGAGCTTCAAATGCAGCAGTGTTAGCTTCAGTAGCAGCAACTGCTTTACCTTGAGGGATAAGGAAGTTACGGCCGTAACCAGCTTTAACTGAAACTTTATCGCCTAATTTACCAAGGTTTTTAATGCGTTGTAATAAGATAATATCCACAGCTCAACCTCACTTATGATTGTCAGTGTAAGGGATCAAAGACAAGTAGCGAGCTTGTTTGATAGCAAGCGCTAATTGACGTTGGTAACGAGCTTTAGTACCTGTAATACGGCTAGGAACAATCTTGCCGTTTTCAGTGATGTACTGTTTTAAAGTGTCGATATCTTTGTAGTCGATGTACGTAACGTTCTCAGCTGTAAAGCGGCAGAACTTGCGACGACGGTAAAAACGTGCCATGTTATGTTCTCCTTATGCTTCAGCAGAGTCTTGAGCTTGTTGTGCTTCTTCACGTTGAGCTTTACGCGCACGTTTTTCTTCAGCACTCTTAGCCAATAGTGACTCTTCAGTGATAGCGTTTTCACGACGGATGATAAGGCTACGAATGATTGCATCGTTATAACGGAACAATTCTTCTAGCTCATCAAGAGTAGTTTGACCACACTCAACATTCATAAGAATGTAGTGAGCTTTGTGGATCTTGTTGATTGGGTAAGCCAATTGACGACGGCCCCAGTCTTCAAGACGGTGAATTTGACCTTCAGCTTCTTTGATGTGAGTTAGGTAACGTTCTACCATACCCACAACTTGATCGCTTTGGTCTGGATGTACCAATAGTACGATTTCGTAGTGACGCATTGTCAGCTCCTTACGGTTTAGGCAGCCCCAATCATTAATTGATTGAAGCAAGGAGTCACAACCAAAGTTGTGTCGCAAAGTTTGCGAAGCGTGAATTTTAGAGCGTTTAGGTTTGAAATACAAGGCATACACCTAAAAAGGCTTAATTATTTTGTGGTTTAATGACTATCTTTAATACACAGCTAGAATCGGATGCAGATTGTAAAATAGGAGATATGTTTTCAATTGCGGGGAGCTTATCTTGTATTTGATGAGTTACGATCATATAGACGTTGTAATGATATAAATTTGATTTAAATTAAAGATCTTTTGTCATATTTGATTGTAGATATCGCTTTGAATGCTAATACGAATATGAAATATTTTTGTACTTGTCTGAAATCTATTGTACATGGGTAGATATTGGGAGAATCAGCGTTAAAACAGTTTTAGTGTGTATAGTAGTATTTCGATTTAAATTTTTGCTTTGCATTGAAGATGTGTAGAAATAAAAAAGATAGAGTAAAACTCTATCTTTTTTAAAAAAATACAATTGGCTTTAGAGGAGCAGTGGAAGTAAAACTAAAAATTAAACTAATCACTGTGATCAATTTGACTGAAAACATGAAATATTGTTTTGCCCAAATTTGATCATCTTCAGCTTTGAATCCTTGAATGGTTAAATAAATCCAATACAGACTTAAGGCATTTAGGACAATCATATAAATCCAATTCGCATAACCAAAAAAGAATAAACCGTTCATGGTGATGCAGAACAAAATCACGTAAACCAAAGATTCAACCTTGGTTCGATGAATTGAACGTGCTACAGGTAAAATTGGAATACCTGCATTTTTATAGTCATCAAATCGGTAAACTGCAATTCCCCAAGAATGAGGCATTTGCCAAAATGCATAACCAATAAAAATCAGTAATGCACCTAAATCAAACTGGTTTGCAACAGCCGTATACCCGATTACAGGTGGCGCTGCGCCAGAAAGACTGCCGATAATGGTTTGATGAATTGTTGTTCGTTTTGTCCATAAGCTGTAAAAACCAACGTATACGACAAAACCAATAACAGCAAAAAGAAAAGCGTAAGCATTTACCCAGAACCATAAAATGCTAAAACCAATTACACCTAAAACTAAAGCAAAAACTAAAGCAACAGGAATCGAGATTGATTTTTTAACCATCGCACGATTTTGTGTGCGTTGCATTTTTGAGTCGATGTCTTGGTCAATAACGTTATTGACAACACATCCAGAAGCGACCACAAAGAGGGTGCCTAAGAGGGTAAGAAGCAACAGAAGGAAATCTACAGAACCTTGGGCAGCTACAAAGTAGCCACCCAAAGCGGTAACAAAGTTACCAAAGAGAATTCCTGGTTTAGTCAGGAATAAATACTTTTTCAGCATGACGACCAGTTTAGATCATCATGTTGAAGTGAAGGTAGTTCATAATCCACACAGAACCTACTAAAAGGATAGCAATTGTGAGGATTGTATAAACAAATGCAATCACGTTCCAGCGTTGCTCTGAAGAAGAGTTCATATGCAGGAAGTAAACTAACTGAATAAGAACCTGAGCAACCGCAGTAATCGCGATTACGGCAACCAATAGACCGCGGCTAAAACCACCTGCCATTACCATACCGAATGGAATTACGGTAAGTAGAACAGAAAGGATAAAACCGATTGTATATTGTTTAACGTTACCGTGAGCTGCACCAGCAGAGTTATGATCGTGACTCATTAGATAACTCCCATCAAGTAAACAACGCTGAATACACAGATCCAAACGATGTCAAGGAAGTGCCAGAACAAGCTTAGGCAAGCAAGACGACGAGTGTTTGGAAGTGTCAAACCATATTTCTTGATTTGGAACATCAACACAAGCATCCATACCAAACCAGAAGTTACGTGAATACCGTGCGTACCAACTAAAGTAAAGAACGCAGATAAGAACGCACTTGTGCTTGGGCCATGACCAGCATGAACTAAATGATTGAACTCATAAAGTTCCATGCCAATGAAGGCTGCACCAAATACCCAAGTAACTGCTAACCAAGTTAAAACTTGACCAACATTTTTCTTGTATGCTGCAAGAACAGCAAAACCAAAAGTTACAGAAGAGATAAGAAGGGCGAAAGTTTCAGTTAAAACGAAACCTAAAGATTCACCAAACAGCTCTTGTGCACTTGGCGTACCCACTGGAACGTGGCTACTTAATACAGCGAACGCGATGAAGAGTGTCCCGAAAAGAACCAAGTCACTCATCAAGTAAGTCCAGAAACCAAAGACAGTGATGTCAGTATCATCGTGATGATGATGTTCGTCATGTCCGTGGTTGTCGTGATGAAGTACTTCAGCCATTGTCTTAGTCCTTCTTCAAATGTTTTTCAAGAAGCGCGTAGCGTTCATTTTCAATACGTTCAACTTCTGCAGCTGGAACATAGTAGTCCACTTTCTTTGTGAAAGAAGAAACGATGAAGCTGATAATTGAAGCAATGAAAGTTACAACGACTAACCACCAGATATGCCAGATTAATGCGAAGCCCATAACTGTAATAAACATTGCAATTACGAAACCTGCCGCACGGTTTGTAGGCATATGGATGTCTTCGTATGTAGTTGGCTTAGCGTAAGCAACACCATTTTCTTTGTCAGTCCAGAAAGTATCAATACCATTGATCTTTGGAAGATAAGCAAAGTTATAGAATGGTGAAGGAGATGAAGTAGCCCACTCAAGAGTACGACCATCCCAGATATCGCCAGTAACGTCCATGTTGTCTTTGCGTTGAAGGAAACCAACAACGATTTGCATAACAAAACAGAAGATACCGATAGCAACCAATACAGAACCAAATAAAGCGATCGCTAAGTACGGATCCCATTCAGGGTTGTCATATGTATTCAAACGACGAGTCATACCCATGAAACCAAGGATATAAAGTGGCATGAATGCAAAGTAGAAACCGAAGAACCAGAACCAGAACGCTGCTTTACCCCAAGTTTCATTCAGTTTCCAACCAAACATTTTTGGCCAGTAGAAAATGATACCCGCGAACATCGCGAACACTACACCACCAATAATTACGTTATGGAAGTGAGCGATAAGGAATAAAGAGTTGTGTACTAAGAAGTCCGCTGGTGGAACTGCCATTAATACGCCTGTTAAACCACCAATACCGAAAGTCACAAGGAAGCCAAGTGTCCAAAGCATTGGAGTTGTATAGGTGATGCGACCCTTGTACATGGTGAATAACCAAGAGAAGATTTTCACACCAGTAGGGATCGCAATGATCATGGTCATGATACCGAAGAACGCGTTAACGTTGGCACCAGCACCCATTGTAAAGAAGTGGTGAACCCATACAACTAGTGAAAGAACACCAATTGCTACAGTTGCGTACACCATAGATTTGTAGCCGAACAACGCTTTGCGTGAGAACACAGCAGTAACTTCTGAGTAAATACCAAAAGCTGGTAATACCAAGATGTAAACTTCCGGGTGACCCCAAGTCCAAATCAAGTTTACATACAACATTGGGCTACCACCCATGTCATTTGTAAAGAAATGGAAGCCGAAGTAACGGTCAAGTGAAAGCATTGCAATAGTCGCAGTCAAAACTGGGAATGTTGCAACGATAAGCACTACAGTAACTAATGCAGTCCAAGTGAAAATAGGCATGTCCATAAGTTTCATGCCAGGCGCACGCATTTTGATGATGGTAACGAAGAAGTTAACACCAGTAAGAAGCGTACCTAGACCAGAAACCTGAAGTGCCCAGATATAGTAGTCTACACCTACACCTGGAGAGTATTCGATGCCAGAAAGTGGAGGGTAAGCCATCCAACCTGTTGCAGCGAATTCACCAATTGCAAGAGAAGCCATCATCAAGCCCGCAGCGCCGGCGAATAACCAGAAGCTAAGAGAGTTTAATAATGGGAATGCTACGTCACGTGCACCAATTTGAAGTGGTACAGCAACGTTCATTAAACCAACAACTAGACCCATTGCTACGAAGAAGATCATGATTACGCCATGGGCAGTAAAGATCTGGTCATAGTGTTCTGGGTGTAAGTAACCTTCACCGCCACCTTTTGCAAGGAACAGTTGAAGACGCATCATAATCGCATCGGCAAAACCACGCACAAGCATGACAATTGACACGAGGATATACATGATACCAATTTTTTTATGGTCTACAGATGTGAACCATTCGTTCCACAAGTAGCCCCATTTTTTAAAGTAGGTGATACCAGCAACAATTGCGATACCGCCAAGGATCATCATTGCAACAGTAACCAACACGATTGGGTCGTGTGGAATTGCATCTGGTCCTAACTTACCTAATAAGCTCATGTCTTATTCCCCTGCAACAGTCGCATGTTCAACGCCTGCATGAGCTTCAGAAGCAGCAGCTTCGTGTCCAACAGTAGCTGTATGATCAGCACCGTGGTAGTTGCTCATGTATTTGTTAATCACTGATTCGAACAATTTAGGTTCAACTGAAGAATAGTAAGTCACTGGGTGTGGCTTAGTAGGGTAAGGCTTCATTGCTTCAGCTAGAGCCTTCTCTTCAGGAGTAGTTGCTTTGGCAACTAAAACTTCGATCTGGTGTTTAGAACGGTTGCCGTCACGTAAGGTTGCAAATTCAGCTTGGTCTAAAACAGTTTTTTGAACCGCTTCAGGATTAACTGAAGAACCATTACCAGCTTTAACAGCAGAAACCCATTCAGCAAACTGAGCATCAGTCACAGCATGTGCACGGAAGCGCATTTGTGAGAAGCCATAACCTGAATAGTTAGAAGAGAAACCACGGAAGCCTTCAGCAGGACTAGTTTCATCAGCTAATAAGTTCAAGTGAGTTTGCATACCTGCCATAGCATAAATCTGACCACCTAACGCCGGAATGAAAAATGAGTTCATTGTGAAGTTAGATGTTAAACGAAGGCTTACAGGAGTTTTCTCAGGGAAGCGGATCTCGTTTACAGTCGCGATGCCTTGTTCAGGGTAGATGAAGATCCATTTAAATTGTTCAGCAATAACTTGAACAGTTAAAGGAGCTTTATCTGACTCGAGTGGACGGTAAGGGTCATACTTGTGGGAACCCCACCAAGTTAACCAAGCTAAAATAGCGATAATAATTACGGGAATACCCCAAACTACAACTTCAATTGCAGTCGAGTGTGCCCAAGTAGGTGCATAGTCTGCATCTTTATTTGACGCGCGATATTTCCAACCAAACCAAAGAGCCATAAGTGCTGATGGAATAACTACCAACAACATTAGGTAGATCGCAGTAAGCATGAGGTTTGACTGACCTTCAGCAACTGGACCTTTTGAGTTTAGAAGTACCATATCACCACCACACCCAGTTAAGAGTGCAGCGATCGCAGATAAAGACAATACAGCTAAAATTGTTTGTCTCATTTTACAACCTCGGTGAAGAGTCCCATTCCCTAATTTTTAAAATTGGGATAGCGAATAAAGTGTCGCATGATTGTGATTTTTCAGATATGAAAAAAAGTTCACAATGATGTGACACCGCTACGTTGTAGGGCATTATGCCTGATATCGGCAAACTAAGCTATACATAAAGATGCTTTAAATGACTGTATTAAAACCCTATTTTGTTGGTCGGGATTGTGTTTTTTTTATCTGAATTTTATTTTAATTTCAATGTAATGCACAAAAAAGGGATGAGAAATTCATCCCTCAATAAAAGTGAAAGTTATTGGTTTATTACCTTGGTTTTTGCTAACTTGTCATGCAAAGTTTGACGCTTTTTGCCGAAAATAAAAACGGAATCAATGATTGCGCTTAAAGGCATCGATAAAAAGTTCAGAAAAATAAATAAAACACTACGTAAAGTGAAGCCACGCATGAGGTTTACAGGTTGGCTGGTTTCGGCATCTACGATTTTAATTTTGGTGATTTTTTTACCAATACTTTGACCAGATTTAGCAATCAAATACGCTTGAATGAAAAGCATAATGAAGAGGTAAGCAAACATTGCAATCCAAGCTTGGTTGGGAAACATCTCAACCATTTGTGTTTGTAGTGCTTGTAAAACATTAGGGTCAGCATTTGGGGTCATCACAGCTTGCATAAACTGTTCATTTAGATTGGCAAATTGTGTCTTTTCACTTGGATTAAAAAATGCCGTTAAGATAAAAGTTGCCGGTATCCAAAGCAGTAAATCAACGATCTTAGCCAAAACACGTTTAGGAATACTGGCTAGGCTAGTTTGCAATTGTACCGCTTGAGGCTGTGCGTAGGTGTTCGATGGCGTAGTTGCAGTTTGATTTGATTCGAATGCTGTCGGTGCTATATAACCTGCAGGCATATAAACCAACTGACCTTGAGTGAGTTCACCCAAAGCTTTCCATTCGGTCATACCTTGGTGCCAAACCAAGTCCGTGAGTAACACTTGTTGGCTCGCGAGCATTTGATTAAGTTGTTCTAAGGTGTAGGGACCAGCTTGTTGGTTATTTCGTGCCAAGTAAATCTGCATAAAACTAAAATCTCAAAAAACGTCTGTAAAAGTATAAATAAAAAAAAAGACCCACATGTGGGTCTTTTTTTAACACAGTTTATTAAGCTTGTTGAGCTTTTTCTTCAGAAAGGAAGAACCAAGTGTCTAATACTGAGTCTGGGTTAAGCGAAACAGACTCAATGCCTTGTTCCATTAACCATTTAGCTAGGTCAGGGTGATCTGAAGGGCCTTGACCACAAATACCTACGTATTTGCCAGCTTTACGACAAGCATGGATTGCCATAGAAAGAAGTGCTTTAACGGCTGGATCACGTTCATCAAATAGGTGAGAAACGATACCAGAGTCACGGTCTAGACCGAGTGTTAACTGAGTTAAGTCGTTAGAACCGATAGAGAAACCGTCGAAGTGTTCAAGGAACTGTTCAGCCAATAATGCGTTAGTTGGAAGTTCACACATCATGATCACTTTAAGACCGTTTTCACCACGTTTAAGACCGTTAAGCGCTAACAATTCAATAACACGTTTCGCTTCAGCGACAGTACGTACGAAAGGAATCATGATTTGAATGTTGGTTAAGCCCATTTCGTCACGTGCTTTTTTCAGTGCGCGGCATTCAAGTTCGAAGCAGTCACGGAAATTGTCAGACACATAACGGCTTGCACCACGGAAGCCAAGCATTGGGTTTTCTTCTTCAGGTTCGTATAACTTACCACCGATTAAGTTTGCATATTCGTTTGACTTAAAGTCAGACATACGAACAATCACTGGTTTGTCAGCAAACGCTGCAGCAAGTGTAGAAATACCTTCAACTAGTTTTTCAACATAGAATTCGATAGGAGATGCATAACCCGCAGTACGTGACATTACAGCAGCACGAGTTTCACGTGGTAGGCTGTCAATATTAAGCAATGCTTTAGGATGTACGCCGATCATACGGTTGATGATGAACTCAAGACGAGCAAGACCAACACCTTCGTTAGGAATTTGAGCAAAGTCAAATGCGCGGTCAGGGTTACCTACGTTCATCATAATTTTGAACGGAAGTTTAGGCATAGATTCGATAGAATTACGTTGGATTTCAAAGTCCAAAGCACCTTCGTAAATAAAGCCTGTGTCACCTTCAGCACAAGAAACAGTCACTTCTTGACCGTCAGTCAATACTTCAGTCGCATTACCACAACCTACGATTGCAGGAACACCAAGCTCACGTGCAATAATCGCAGCGTGACAAGTACGGCCACCACGGTTAGTGACAATCGCAGCTGCACGTTTCATTACTGGTTCCCAATCTGGGTCAGTCATGTCAGATACAAGTACGTCGCCGTCTTGAACTTTGTCCATTTCTTTGATCGAAGTCACGATACGAACGCGACCAGAACCAATACGTTGACCGATTGAACGACCTTCACAAATAACATTACCTTTTTGTTTAAGAAGGTAGCGTTCCATTGTGCCCACGTTTTGGCGGCTCTTCACAGTTTCAGGACGTGCTTGAACGATATAGATTTGGCCATCATCGCCATCTTTCGCCCATTCGATGTCCATTGCTGAACCGTAATGGTTTTCAATGATCAATGCTTGTTTAGCAAGTTCTTGAAGTTCGTGGTCATTTAAAGCGAATTGTTGACGATCTGCTTTTTCAACGTCTACAACAACCACTGATTTACCAGCAGCGCCTTCTTCACCATAAATCATTTTTTGGTGTTTAGAACCAAGGTTACGACGTAATACAGCGTGTTTGCCTGCATTTAAAAGTGGTTTAGATACATAGAATTCGTCAGGGTTAACTGCACCTTGTACAACCATTTCACCCAAGCCATAAGAAGCTGTGATGAAAACTGCGTCGCGGAAACCAGATTCTGTATCTAGTGTAAACATTACACCAGCTGCACCTGTTTCAGAGCGAACCATGCGTTGAACACCTGCAGATAACGCAACGACGTCATGTGCGAAGTTTTGGTGTACACGGTAAGAAATTGCGCGGTCGTTATAAAGTGAAGCAAATACTTCTTTAATCGCAATAAGGACGTTGTCGATACCACGGATGTTCAAGAAAGTTTCTTGTTGGCCAGCAAATGAAGCATCTGGTAAGTCTTCTGCTGTTGCAGATGAGCGAACGGCAACCGCAATATCAGGGTTGCCGTTTGAAAGAGCTGTGAAAGCCTCACGAATTTCTGTTTCAAGTTCAGCTGTAAGCGGAGTGTCTACAATCCATTGACGGATTTTTGCACCAGTTTCAGCAAGTGCATTTACATCGTCAACATTTAGTGCAGCAAGTTCAGCGTTAATTTTAGCGTTTAGGCCACTTTGCTCGAGGAATTCACGATATGCTTGAGCTGTAGTAGCAAAACCACCAGGAACAGATACACCAGCATTTGCTAGATGGCTGATCATTTCACCTAATGATGAGTTTTTACCACCCACGAGTTCTACGTCGTGTTTCCCTAATTTTTCTAGACCAATTACGCGCGCTTCCAAAGTTGTTACTCCACTTTTGCAGTATTAATCACTATCTTGGCATGAAATTATAACAAATTACTTAGCATTCTAAATTTACTAAGTGACAGTCATGTAAGATGGTTTACTATAAAGATTATATAGCACTAAGACAAATTTTGGAGGAGAATTTTAATGTCAGAAGGTAAACAGATTCAGCGTAGTGTTTTCTTTGTTTCGGATGGTACCGCGATTACCGCAGAAACCCTTGGACACTCACTGTTAGCCCAGTTCCCTCATGTAGATTTTGACATTCATATTATTCCATATATTACCTCTGAAGAAGCTGCTACAAATGTGGTTGCAGAGATCAATCTTAGAGCGCAGCAAGACGGTCAAAAGCCTTTGGTGTTTGATACCCTTGTAGACCCGTATGTACGTGACATTATTAATACTGCAAATGCGATAAATCTTGATGTTTTTGAAGGGCTTATTAGTAAATTGTCTGACGAGTTAGGCACTGCACCTACGACTTTAGTCGGTCAGACCCATGCAGTAACAGATTCTGAGTCTTATAAAGCACGTATTGATGCGGTGCATTTTGCTTTAGATAACGATGATGGGGCACGTACTCGTCATTATGATAAAGCTGATTTGATTTTAATCGGGGTATCACGTTCGGGTAAAACACCAACTTCCATCTACCTCTCTTTGCAATTTGGTATTCGTGTAGCGAACTATCCTTTGACAGAAGAAGATTTGGATGACAACCGTTTACCTGCAGTTTTACGTGAGCATAAACATAAGTTGTTTGGCTTGATGATTGATGCAGAGCGCCTTGTAGCAATTCGTTCAGAGCGTAAGGCCAATAGTCGTTATGCAAGTTTTAGTCAGTGCCAAATGGAACTACGTGCGATTGAAGGTATTTATATTTCTGAAGGTATTAAATACTTAAACGTTTCAGAAATGTCGATTGAAGAAATTTCTACACGTGTTTTACAAATGACCGGACTGAAGCGTCGCATTGGTTAAATGTAAATTGAGCCACTTTGGTGGCTCTTCTGATGATAATAAATTACTGTATAAATTATATAAAAATAGTATTAATTTCTGGTTTGTCATACTTTTAATGAATGATAAATATTTAAGATATTGATGAAAATTTTCCTCAATATTTAGACTTAAATTTTAAGCAATTTTTGCATTCATTTGTGTACCAATTCGATAAATTTCTTTGCCTGAAAATTTATAAAATATGGCCAAATTGACAGCACAAATCTTTTATAAAAATCCGTGTTTTGCTGTATTTTTATCTATGAATTAAGCCTGAATAATCCACTTGATATGAGTTGTGTAAATACAAGATTTAGCTGATATGGTTTAATATTTAATCAATTTTTCAAAAATACTGATTTAAATGCTAAAAAAATAGGCAGAAAATAGAATAAAAAATAATCAAACAGTTGCTTTTGGGTGCTAAATATAAAGAAATGGCACCATTTATTTAATTGATATGGGTGAAAAATAGTCAAATTAATAACATTCAGGCTCTAAACTCCGATATAAATTGATATTTAAACTGGATTTCAATCTGTTATTTTCCTATTAAATATAGATAACAATATAGGTAAATATCGGTTGAACATAAGCATCAATATAAATTTTTCAACTTACAGTTAAGGAGTAAATAGAGCTGTGTAAAAAAATAAGCACTGAAAAAATTATTGGTTTGACTAATCTTCTTATAGCTATATTGATCATAATTATTTCAAAGTTACACCTCTATAAACTCGCTCTATCTACAGGTGTAGTGCTGATGCATGATTTATGCAATAGAGCTGATAAAGCTATTTTTCATTTATGAGTTTATAAGAATTTTTAGCCTTATCGAATTGAAGTATCCAATATAGTAGGGGAGCTACCAAAAGCCGCCAGAGATGGCTTTTGGTATTGTGATTTTTGATCAATCACAAAAATTTAATAGATGTCATGTGAAAATAATTGCAATGTCATTACTTTTCTTTGGATTGGTTAGATTCACTGCGAACAATGACATCACACTCAAACGTATGCTCATCTAAAGCCGTGATTGAATTACTCTGAATTTTTGCAATTGGCCAAGTATTTAAGATGCAGTTTGGCTGCTGTAATGCTGCATAATAATGATCAGATTTTAGGAAGGTTTTGTTCTGAATTGCGGTATTTGGACTGAGTAAATGTCTTAACCAATGGTTCGGCACTTGATCTTCTAAAAAGCGAATCGCCAAAATACTCTTAATACGATTGCTAAATAAACGTCGATTTTTTGCAATCAGTGGGTGCTGGATTAATTTATTCAGTAGACGTTCGGTGCGTGGTAAGACAAATTGCGGTTTGATTTGATAGACCATGATGTTATCTGCAACCTGACATAGATGGTGCAATTCAGAGACCACATGCTGATCTATCCCAATAATTGCGATTTTTTGCTTCTTAAAGTCATAATCTTTGATCTGTTCTGAACTGATGATCGTTCCACGAAAGTGTTCAAAATCCTCTAGATGATTATTAAAAATATGGTGGGTTGCATCCTGCTTGTTGGCCATATTTATTCCTTGTCTTTTGTTTTTTTAGTTGAGTCTTAGATAGGAATATATTCTGTGATGGGCCAGTCGGGGTAAAGCGTTTTTTCAGTCTGATGAGTCATACAATTTGTCTAGAATTGATTTGCTTGGCCCTTGTCATTTATACATTTCTAGGAGTGAACTGATTTTTTTATGCGTTGTAGTTCATTAACCGCTCAAGCAGATCGATAAAACAATGAGCGACCTGCATGAACAGCTTTTGAGATCTATAAATTTTGTGAGTTTTAAAGTGGTTCATCATCTGGTGAGTTATAGTCAAGCTGACTCGTGGTTAAATGTTTAAGTTCGGGTTGGTCGGTGTGTGTACGTAAATAGTCCATATCACGAATATTTTTTTGTACAGCAACTGCACCAAACAAACTCATTAGGAAAGCCATCATGTAAAAACCTTTTTCACTTAATGCCAGTTCAGCATTCCAAAGGCCAATGGCAAGAAGTACAAGGCAAATAATGACGGATGCCCAGCAAAGTCCGAAGTAGATTGCAGTGACATGCATTCCTTCTAAACGGTCACGAATGATTTTTTGTAGTGAAACCGATGAAAATAATCCATAGAGCAATAAAATGAGATAAAAGCCTTTTTCATTCAACATCATATTTGCCTTGAATAAACCTATGCAAAACACCACAGCGCCTAAGATCAGTGCACACCAACTTGCTGCGATAAATGCGGGTGTGGGTTTATTAATATATTGGCTCATCTGCTTATTTTTCTCTTTGTTTTGCTTATGTTTAATATTTATACAGTAATAAAAATGAGTAAAGCAATTATTTCGTTGAGGCAATGATGGTTTTTAAGTGTAGCTTTAGTAAATGTTAGCCAAAGCATTGTTCTCGGTTGTATCCGTCTAAAAGAGCCACAAAAGACGTAATCGCAATTCTGGCTTTAGACGGATCAAACGCTTGGATTAAATCATCAAGCTTAGAGTCTTAAGCTAGATCATTTTTGATTTGCATTAAACGTTCGAAATTTTCAATGCGCTTATCGGTATCGTAAATGTCGCAGGTGAAAATAAATTCATCAACGTCATATTTAGTGAGTAGGTTTTCTAAACCTGATCGAACGGTTGCATTTGAACCGACTTGTCCCATAGCGTAGAAATTATCAACAGACAGCTTTTCTGCAGCAGACCATAAGCCTTGCATACTGTCGACCGGAGCTTTGAGTTTTAAACTTTGACCACGCATTAAACCTAAAACCCGTTGGTAAGCACTCGTTGCTAGATATTCTGCTTCTTCATCTGTTTCAGCAACAACCGTTGGTACGCCCATAGACACATAAGGTTGATCTAAATATTCGGATGCTTGGAAATTTTCACGATAGAGCTGAATTGCTTGTCCAAGCATGCGTGGTGCGAAATGTGAAGCAAATGAATAGGGTAGACCTAAACGTGCAGCGAGTTGTGCACTGAATAAACTTGAACCTAGCAGCCATACGGGAACATGTGTATTTTGTCCCGGTGTGGCAATGATGCGCTGGTGAGGTTCAGGTGCTTTGAAGTATTGTAAAATCTCAAGAACATCTTGTGGAAATTGATCTTCGGTTTCCTGACGGCCACGGCGTAAAGCGCGCATGGTGGTTTGGTCAGTACCCGGCGCACGACCTAAGCCGAGTTCAATACGGCCGGGATATAGCGTTTCAAGCGTGCCAAATTGTTCAGCGACAACCAAAGGTGCATGGTTGGGCAACATAATCCCGCCTGAACCGAGCTTGATGGATTGTGTATTTGCTAAGAGATAACCGAGTAAAACCGCAGTTGCAGAACTTGCGATGCCATCCATATTGTGGTGTTCGGCTAACCATAGACGCTCATAGCCAAGTTGTTCTGCTTTCTGTGCTAACTGGAGTGCATGTTTGAGTGAAAATTCGATGGTTTTATCATCTCGAACAGGTGCGAGTTCAAGTATTGAAAATTTTGTATCGGCTAGAGTACGCATGTTTTCTCTCAGAGATCTTTATATCGAAATAATACGATATAAAAAGCTGAATGTATATCGAATAAATTCGATATGGTGTGGGGCGGTGTAAAAAGACAACTTTAGATATATCTAAACTTTTTTTATATACAAAAAAAGCACCCGAAGGTGCTGATTTTTTTCCATTGAAATATATCGATTAACGTTTACCGTTTTTGTACCAACCTAAGTGACGACCATTGTCTCCACGGTAGCCTCGGTCGTTGTAGCTGTAATTATTGGTACGATAGCCACGGTTGTTATAACGACGGTCATAGCGATCATCATAACGACCATTATAACGGTCATCATAGCGACGGTCTTCAGACACTTTTTTACCTAGTGCAGAACCACCGGCTGAACCAAGTGCAGCACCGATATAACCACCGTTTGTACCGCCCATGTTTTTACCTACGGTATAACCACCCGCACCACCAAGTGCGCCACCAATGATGGCACCATTACGGTCACGTTTGTTCGCCGATGCTGCAGCACCTGCACCGCCACCAATAGCTGAACCAATCATTGCGCCAGTTTGGCCGCCAACTTGGTTACCGATTGCTGCACCAACAACACCACCTAAAGCAGATGTTAATGCAGTATTGGTGCTATTACCTGCATGTGTTGCAGTCATAGTAAGCGCTGAAGCGGCAATTGCTGCACTGAATAGAATTTTATTAATTTTCATTTTTAAACTCCTTACGAAGCATGATGTTTATCTGTTGATATCAATATATGAAAACACATAGCGAATATTTGGAGCGTGATGTGAAATAAAATACGTGTTCCGTTGCTGCAATGTAAATTTTGCACTTTATTTCTACATGATTGATGACTTGGTTGGAGAGAAGGCAAATCTACATATGTATGAGCTGCAATAAATAAAGTTGTATTTATCATTTGAAAAAAGGCGATACATAAAAAAAGCACCCGAAGGTGCTCTTTTCACTATCCAATAAATTTGGACTCACTAATTTTGAATTAGTGACGACGACGGTAACGTTTTTTGTATTTACGTTCTTGCTGTTTGTCGTAAGCTTTGTCTTTAGAGATTTTATTACCTAAAGCCGCACCACCAGCAGCACCTAGTGCAGAACCAATGTAACCACCGTTTGTACCGCCCATGCTTTTACCAACGGTATAACCTGTACCGCCACCTAAAGCACCACCGATTGCAGATTCTGTACGGTTACGTTTATTACTTGCTACCGCAGCACCACCAGCACCACCAAGAGCAGCACCAATTGTAGCGCCGGTATTACCGCCCATGTTTTTACCAATTGCAGTACCTGCAACACTACCTAATGCACTAGCTGCAGCAACGCGTGTTGTACTATCTGCATTTGCAGACACAGTGAACATAGAAGCAGTTGCTAGAGTGGCTGTCATTAAAAGAGTATTCAGTTTCATAGTTCACTCCATGTCCTTCATAAACGCGAGGACTTTTTCATAATCATTTCGATGGCAGTAAATGTAACAAAACTATTCGCTATAAATATGGAGAGCTTTCACTTTATTTAGTGATTTGAGTGTCTAGTTTGTATAAGTTTTATTAATATTGTGAAAAAAACGGTCGAATGCTGAAAATCTGTACGACTTTGTGGAGAAAGGTAGGAGTGATGAAGTTCACATTTTGATATTTAGGCTCATAGATAGGCCAAAAAACAATAAATATGTCATTTCAGACCCATTATCGGTACACTAGCGCCATTATTTTGAATTTTGGCATATCCGTGAAAGTTTAGCGGTAGAGCCTGTGTATTGAGATTTTTTGAAAAATGAAAGAATCGTTACGTTTACGATTAGATCAGCTCTCTGACCGTCACGAAGAATTAAATGCATTACTCGCAGATGTAGAAGTCATTTCAGACAATAAACGTTTCCGTCAGTTGTCTCGTGAGCATAGTGATTTATCTGAAATCACCGAAGTTTGGAAAAAATACCGTCAAGCAGAAGAAGATATTGAAACTGCTGAAGTAATGATGACGGATCCAGATTTCAAAGAAATGGCTGTTGAAGAAATTAAAGAAAATAAAGCTTTGATTGGTCAGCTTGAAGCAGACTTAAACATTCTGATGATTCCAAAAGATCCGAATGATGCGAACTCTGCTTATTTAGAAATCCGTGCCGGAACAGGTGGTGACGAAGCTGCAATTTTCTCGGGTGACTTGTATCGCATGTACAGTAAATATGCTGAATCACAAGGTTGGCGTATTGAAGTGTTGTCTGAAAATGACGGCGAACACGGCGGTTATAAAGAAGTGATTTGCCTCATCAATGGTGAAGGCGTATATGGTCGTTTGAAATTTGAAAGTGGTGCACATCGTGTACAGCGTGTTCCTGCAACTGAGTCACAAGGTCGTGTTCATACTTCGGCATGTACTGTTGCGATTTTGCCGGAAGTTGATGTAGACACTAGTGTTGAAATTAATCCTTCAGAATTACGTATTGATACCTATCGTGCATCTGGTGCGGGTGGTCAGCACATTAACAAAACTGACTCCGCGGTGCGTATTACCCATATACCAACGGGTACAGTTGTAGAATGTCAGGATGAACGTTCACAACATAAAAACAAAGCCAAAGCGATGGCGTTATTAGTTTCTCGTTTAGAAAATGCCAAACGTGCGGCGGCAGATGCAGCGACATCTGAAATGCGACGTGACTTGGTGGGTTCTGGTGACCGTTCTGAGCGTATTCGTACCTATAACTATCCACAAGGCCGTATGACTGATCATCGTATTAATTTAACTTTGTATAAGTTAGATGCTGTGATGGAAGGTGATTTGACTGAATTGCTAGATAGTTTGCATCGTGAATATCAAGCCGATCAGTTGGCGTTATTAGCACAGCAGAATGGTGGTTAATGAATATTGCACAGGCTTTGGCCTATCGTGGTGAACCTGAAAGTTATGAACGTCAGGAAAATGCGTGGTTGTTAGAGCATATCATCAAGATTGATTCGTTTGATTTAATCATGAAAAAGGATCAAGAATTAACAGCTGAGCAAGAACAACAATATGTCGCATCACTTGCACGTATTGCAGCAGGTGAGCCTTTGGCATATGTCACAGGTTCTCAGCCATTTTGGACGCTAGACTTAAAAGTGACTAAAGATACTTTGGTGCCACGTCCTGATACGGAAGTACTTGTTGAAACTGTACTGCGTTTAGAACTTCCAGAAGATGCTCGTGTGGTCGATTTAGGAACAGGAACTGGTGCAGTAGCATTGTCATTAGCCAGTGAACGTCCAGATTGGTCAATTGTGGCTTCGGATATTTATGAACCTACATTGGAAGTTGCTGAATTTAATGCCAAAAAGCATGATCTTGAACATGTGCAGTTTGTCTTAGGTTCTTGGTTAAAACCTTTTGGACGTGCTTTCTTTGATGTAATTGTGTCAAATCCGCCGTATATCGATGCTGAGGATGTACACATGAAGGATTTGGCGACAGAGCCTGAACGTGCTTTGGTTGCAGACAATCATGGGCTTGCAGATCTTGAGCAAATCATTCTTCAAGCCAAAAAACATTTAACCGTGAATGGTTGGGTGGTGCTCGAACATGGTTATGACCAAGGTGAAGCGGTCAGACATTTGTTCTTACAAGCTGGGTATCGAAATGTTCGGACTGTAAAAGATTATGGTGGCAATGACCGTGTCAGCTTAGGTCAGTGGCAACATTGATTTGGTATTAGAGAAATAGTCAAAAATAAAGCGCATTGAATGCGCTTTATTTTTTTGTTTTTCAATTCACATGTGAGCGTTTGTATGTGTGCATTTGCAAGTGTAGAAAATAGGTTTACTTCACCACATCTCGCCAACGCATTAGATATTGTTCTAGATATTTCATTAGGCTATCGGTGATTTTCCCTAAGAGTGCCAATAGAATAATGGCGATAATCACGATATCTGGACGTGAGGTTTCACGACCATCACTGAGCAAATAGCCAATACCTTGCGTGGCTGCAATCAGTTCGGCAGCAATCATAAACATCCACGCCAAACTTAAACTATTGCGTAAGCCTGTAAGTATACCCGGTGATGCTGCAGGTAAAATAATCTCACGAATCTGTCTCAAATATTTCAAACGATAAACTTGAGCAACTTCAATGAGTTTTCGGTCTACACCTTGAATTGCTGCAACGGTATTGGTATAGGTCGGGAAAAAAGCACCTATGGCAATGAGGATGATTTTTGATGATTCATCAATACCTAACCATAAGAGCAGTAAGGGAATCCATGCCAAACTAGGGATAGATTTAATTGCTGAAAATGTAGGTTCCAAAAATGCTTCGGCTTGTTCGTTCAAACCAACTAAGAGTGCAAAAATCAGAGCAAGTCCGCTACCAATAAAAAAGCCTAAAAATACCCGCCAAGTACTAGTCCAGATATGCTGCCAAAGTTCACCTTCAGATAACTCTATAAATGACTGCCAAAGACTACTCGGAGCGGGGAGTAGATACGGTTCGATAACACCATTTTTGACCAAGATTTCACATAGCAGCAATAAAACCACAGGTAGAGCAAGACCTTTTAAAATCAAGATCAACTTGGGTTTTATATGGTTTGATGAATCGGAAGCGGTCGAAACCGCTGTATTGATTTTGGGTTGAGTCAGTGATGATAACATGTTATTTCACAACCTTTTTCGCATAACGTGCTTCAAAAAGTTGGTCAATGACTTGATTGACATTGGTTCCTTTACGAACTAAATCTTCTTCAGTCAAAATCGTGCCAGATTTCTTTAAGGCCGCAATGTGTTTAGCTGTTGGGATATTTTGATCAAAGTTGGTACGACTTAACTGGAGCTTGGCAACAGCCAATGGAAGCTTAGACTCACGTGCCAATAATTCGGCTAATTTATCTGGATTGGCTTTGGCCCATTGTCGTGCTTGTTCATAGGCTTTAATCACAGCTTCAACGGCTTCAGGACTTTGCTGGCTAAATTGTTGTTTGGTACTTAAAACGCTATAGCTGTTAAAACCCACATTTCGATAAAGCAAACGCGCGCCTGATTGTACCTGTGCCGATGCCATGAGTGGATCTAATCCCGCCCATGCATCGACTTGACCACGTTCTAAAGCTGTTTTTCCATCAGGATGTTGTAAATGTACCAATTGCACATCACGTTTATTGAGGCCGACTGTTTCCAACGACTGCAAAGTAAACATGAATGGATCGGTTCCTTTGGTCGCTGCAATTTTTTTGCCTTTGAGGTCTTTCAGACTTTTAATCGGAGAGTTTTTTGCCACAAGCAATGCCGTCCATTCAGGCTGTGACTGTATATATACGGTTTTAATCGGACTGCCATTGGCACGACTCAAAACGGCTGCAAGTCCTGCTGTTGAGGCAAAATCCACACTGCCACTATTGAGATATTCGAGTGAGCGATTACTACCTTGGCTAAAGACCCATTTAATTTGTGTTTTGGGTAATGCTTTTTCTAAGAGTTTTTGTTCCTTCACCACTAAACTGGTCGGTGCATAGTAGGCATAATCCAGTTTAAGTGTCGAAGGAATAGCAGCAAAGATAGAGCTACTGAATAGGCTGAATGTCAGCGTAGAAAAAATTAGTTTTGAGCTTTTAAATAGGGAAGTCATATCGTTCACAATCAAGTGTTGAATTATGAGCACATAGATACGACGGAAATATTTCAGAAACAAAACAGAATAAATGCTAAGAATAATAGAAATCGAGATAAGCGTATAAATCAAATATAGGTATTTGATTTAAAATACTTTATTGGATTTAATTGTGATGAAATTTCGTTATATAAATTAATGTGTAAACTTGCATGAAAAATGCTTAGATATTTTAGTGTAAAGAATATTCAAAAATTATAGTGAATTACAGACTTAAAATAACTTTTCCAATAAAAAAGCAGCTTTCGCTGCTTTTTATATGTGATCAATACTTACATTGGGTAGTCTTGTAAGCTATCGGAGACTTCAACTTGTTCTAAAGCTGATGTTTCTACTGCAAGACAGTAAGCAATAATTTTTGCAGTTGCACTCACTAAATTTTCATCTTTTAGATTTGCACCTGCTTGAATTGCTTCAATGTCATCTGCTTGGATATCCAGTGCATGAGCAACTTCAACTGCATTTTCAGTGCTAAAAAATTGTGAAATCAAATTTTGCAAATCGATATCTGCAACAGTTTTAAGCTGTTCGTGAAACAGTTCATCAATTGCGTCAATCTGAGTGAAAAGAGAATCTGAAAAGTTTTGAACAAGTTGTTGTTCAAGAACATCAATCATCTTAAGCATAGGAAAGCCTTTCAAGGAGATGCAGGAGAATTAGAAAAAAATAAGCAAAGTGCTTTAAATTGAGTGAAAAATAACCTAATTAGACTAAAGTAGCAATCGTTCAAGGATGAATGGTCAGTCTATTTATTGAATATTTTTAAGTTATTGATTTTCTATTAATTAGATGAATATTCAATTTATAAATAGCGAATATCAAATTTTAGGCCTTGAATTCAGGCGCATTATTTTGTCGATATGCACCAGGACTGACACCTGTCCATTTTTTAAAAGCCCGATGAAAAGCACTCGGATCATGAAAATTTAGTTCTTCACTGATATCTTGTAAGCTTTTATCGGTATGGGTTAAAAAATCGATGGCGGTATCTCGTCGGATATCATTTTTGAGTTGTTGATAACTCACACCTTCACTTTTAAGACGGCGATGCATCGTGGCTTCCGACATATTCATTTTGACCGCCAACTCATAAAACTCTAACCATTCGGCAGGAGGAACGTCTAACAGTTGTTTACGAATTTGGCTGCTGAGCGCATACGGGTTTTTAAAGCGTACCAAAAGGTTTTCAGGTGTTTGTTGTAAGAATTGATACCACGAACGTGTGTTTTGCTTGATTGGTAGACTTAAATAACTGGCATCGAGCTGTATGTAGTTTTGACTGGCTTGGTAATGAATATTTTCACAGAAGCGAACTTTGTAGTCGTGATCATCAATAGGTGCATCACATTTAAATTGGATTTGGTTTAATAAAATCCGTTGACCACTTAGCCAGCACAGTAGCGTATGGATAAGCATTAAATATGTGGCATAGCTGAACATGCGTTTAGGCGCATGTTGGTCATAGATCACGATATAAGCAAAGTGATCTTCAATGATTAAATCACTATGCAAGTCATCTAAAACCAGATTTAAAAATTGTAGGATTTGCTTGAGTGCATCACCCAAGGTACTGTTATGCATGACTATTTTCGACAGTAGCTTAAAACTACCACGTCGCATGGCATGCCGATCCATGCCAAAAAATTCATCATCCATCACATCTGCAAGATGAGTCCATAAAGCCGCATATTGTGAAACGGAAACTCTGGTCTTACTTGATAGCAGTAACTCTGAGGGTATACCAGACTTTTGTAAAATAGCAGAAATATCAAAGTGCTTTTTTTGCGCATCGTGTAATGCTTCATGCACCAAGTCGATTGAAATCGTCCCTTTGCTGTATTCGAGTCCATGCTTCGGCATATGTGCGGATAGGTCCTTGTTCAGAATTGTCCAAATACATCAGAAAAGATGCAACATTTGGAAATTGTACTGAATAAATTCTCTGTTTACTCTGCATCTTAAGTCGAATTTAAAACAAGACATCGTAAATAGGGAATTGATATGGACATTAAAGGAAAAGTTTTTGTTGTGACTGGTGGTGCATCAGGACTAGGCGCTGCGACAGCAACACATCTGATTGGCCTGGGTGCAAAAGTGATTATTGTGGATATGAATCATGAGCATGGCGAAGCGATGCAACGTCAACTGGGTGATCATGCCAAATTTGTTCAATTGGATGTCACTGATGAACAAGCGGTTGGCGCTTTCTTTGCACAAGTTGAAGCGGAATTTGGTCAACTCAATGGTTTAGTGAACTGTGCCGGTATCGCACCCTCTGCAAAAGTTTTAGGTCGTGACGGATTGCATGATTTGGCGATGTTCCAAAAAGTATTAAATATTAATGTTTCAGGTACATTTAATATGCTGCGCTATGCGGCACAACTGATTGCTAAATATGAATTAAAAGCGGGTGAAGAAGAGCGTGGCGTGATTGTGAATACGGCGTCAGTTGCTGCTTTTGATGGTCAAATTGGTCAGTCGGCTTATGCAGCATCTAAAGGGGCAGTGGTTGCAATGACATTACCTCTTGCACGTGAGCTTGCACGTGAGTCGATTCGTGTGATGACTATTGCTCCGGGCATTATGGAAACCCCGATGCTCAAAGGCTTAGCACAAAATGTACAAGATGCTTTGGGGAAAATGGTGCCTTTCCCACCACGTTTAGCAAAACCACAAGAGTTTGCAAAATTAGTGACGCATATTTTTGAAAATGCTTATCTCAATGGTGAAGTGATACGTCTTGATGGCGCGATTCGTATGCAGCCTAAATAGTTATTTATTAAAACTGCTTATTCAGGCTTCTACGGCGGAATCTGATCGAGAATAACTTCGTTGACAGTAGCTTATCTCGTTACTTTTGTTTCGGCAAAAGTAACCAAAACCATAGTCATTTGTAAAACTCGTCATCAAGTATTTATTGATTTACAGATTACAGAAACATTAGAGATTAATGGCGTCCTGCCTCAGACAGTTGCAAATGACGTCGTCGTGTATCCAACTTTGCTTTATACAGCCAAAGTATTTTTAATTTCGCAGTTATCCAAAAATTAAAGCTATACACGCTATAAAAGATTTAGAAAAGGAAGTCTCATGATTTTAAATGATGAACAAAAAATGGTTCAGGACATGATGCGAAGCTATTCGCAAGAAAAACTGAAACCGACGGCTGCAGAGCGTGATAAAACGGCAGCATTTCCTGAACAAGAGCTAAAGGAACTGGGTGAGCTAGGTGCTTTAGGCATGACGGTTTCGGACGAATGGGGTGGTGCAGGTTTAGACTACGTGTCTTTGGTTGTTGCCTTAGAAGAAATTGCTGCTGGCGATGGTGCGATTTCCACAATTGTTAGCGTACAAAATTCACTGCCATGTGGCATTACGCAGCGTTATGGTACAGAAGCACAAAAAGAAAAATACTTAAAAAAATTAGCCACTGGCGAATGGTTAGGTTGTTTTTGCTTAACAGAACCACAAGTGGGTTCAGATGCGAGTGCATTGGAATGTAAAGCGGAGCGTGATGGTGATGAGTGGGTGTTAAATGGCACCAAGCAATTTATTACTACAGGAAAACATGCCCAAGTAGCCTTGGTTTTTGCGGTAACGGATAAATCTGCAGGTAAAAAAGGGATTTCGTGCTTTTTAGTACCGACGGATGCACCTGGTTTTATCGTATCGCGATTAGAAGACAAAATGGGTCAGCATTGTTCCGATACAGCAACTATAGTTTTAGATGACTGTCGGATACCTGCCGATAGTCTTTTAGGCCAAGAGGGTGAAGGCTATAAAATTGCCTTATCAAACCTAGAGTCAGGTCGAATTGGCATTGCAGCGCAGTCTGTGGGTATGGCACGAGCAGCATTAGATGCAGCCGTTGAATATGCCAATGAACGAAAGGCATTTGGGGTGGAGATTGTACAGCATCAGGCCGTGGCATTTCGCCTCGCGGATATGGCTACCCAAATTGAGGCAGCACGCCAGTTAATTTTCCATGCAGCAACGTTAAAAGATGCAGGTTTTCCATGCTTAAAAGAAGCCTCGATGGCTAAACTTTTTGCATCGACAATGGCTGAACGGGTGTGTTCAGATGCCATTCAAATCCATGGAGGCTACGGTTATGTATCTGATTTCCCAGTTGAACGCATTTATCGTGATGTACGTGTCAGCCAAATCTATGAAGGTGCATCGGACATTCAACGTCTGGTGATTGCACGTGAAGTCACCAAAGGGTGATTGATTAAAAAATAGACTTTGGTCGATGTTCAAACCCTGCAATGGTATTGATGGTTATGGAAATTGCAGGGCACATCCAAACATGGTTATCTAGGTATAGACAGTCTAATAATAGATTGTTTAACAAAGTATAAGTTTCAAAACGAAAAAACCGACATTGCAATCGGTGTATGGAAAAGCAGTAAAAGCGGATGTGGCAAAGGAATCGTCACTAGTACGCAGCGGTACAACAACAAGATCAATAAACCTCAAAGTCTTGCACTTTGAATCATAGAGAACAGGATAGGAATTGTCGTCATGAAGACACTAGAACAAGCATATCGTGATTTTAATTTTGAAAAAATGGTTGCAGAACAATTGGTCGGTACGCCAAGTTCAATCAATGCTTATGATGAATGTTGTGGGCGCTATGTTGGGCAAAATCGAACTGCACTGATCTGGGAAGGTAAAAATGGTGAATCTGAACAATGGACTTTTGAGCAATTAGATTTAGCTTCTGCACAATTGGCAAATTATTATCAGCGCATTGGGCTAAAAGCAGATGATTGCATTGCAGGTCTATTACCCCGTACTGCAGAGTTATTGATCACCGTATTGGCAACATGGCGTATAGGGGCAATTTATCAGCCTTTGTTTACGGCATTTGAGTCCAAAGCGATTGAGCATCGGGTGCAAACTGCGGGAACAAAGCTGATTGTAACCAACACTGAGCAACGATCAAAACTCAATCATATTGATTTACCACATATTTTAACCGTGCATGCCGATCAAGCAATTCAGACAGATCCTGACTTTTGGTCAGAGCTGCAACTTCATGACACCACATATAACTCAGTACCACGTTCATTTGACGATGAATTTTTAATGATGTTTACATCGGGAACGACCGGTTTGGCCAAGTCTGTACCTGTGCCACACAAAGCGTTATTGGCATTTAAAGGGTATATGACACATGCGGTTGATTTGCGTGATGAAGATTCATTTTGGAATTTGGCAGATCCGGGTTGGGCTTATGGTTTGTACTATGGAATTGCAGGGCCATTAAGTTTAGGACACAGCATTATTATGGATGAACGGGCTTTTAGTGTTGATCATGCACTTCAAGTCATCAAAAAATATAAAGTCAGTAATTTGACCGGTTCTCCAACGGCTTTTCGTATGTTCTTTGGCTTCAAAGAAAAATTTGACGCATCCATAAAATCACATTTACGGGTTGTGAGCAGCGCAGGTGAGCCGCTAACGCCTGAAGTGATTCAATGGTTTAATCACGACTTAAACGTCAATATTTATGACCAATATGGACAAACGGAACTTGGAATGGTGATTGCAAATCATCATGCTTTAGAACACTACAAAAAAGTGGGTTCAGCCGGTTTTGCTATACCGGGTCATCGTTTCGCGGTGCTTAATAAAGACTATCAAGAAATTGAACGCGGTGGCATTGGAACATTGGCATTAGATTGGTCGCAATCTCCACTCATGTGGTTTACAGGCTATGGTGGCAATAACCGTAAAGCCTTTGTCGGGAACTACTATTTAACCGGTGATACCGTTCGTTTAAACGAAGAAGGCGGCATTGATTTTGTTGGTCGTGCAGACGATGTCATTACAACGTCAGGCTATCGTGTAGGACCTTTCGATGTGGAAAGCACATTATTAGAGTGTGAAGAGGTTTTAGAATCGGCAGTTGTCGGTAAGCCTGATCCTGAGCGAACTGAATTGGTTAAAGCTTTTGTGGTATTGAAACCACAATATCAAGCAAGTTCAGAACTCATGGATAAACTACAAGCCTATGTACGATCTCGTTTATCCAAGCATGCTTATCCAAAAGAAATTGAATTTGTAGATGGGTTGCCTAAAACATCGAGTGGAAAAATCCAACGTAACTTGTTAAAGCAACAAGAAGTGGCCAAAGCGCAATTAATTCAAAAGGTCAGTTGAGTCAATTTATATACGCAAAAAAGGCTGCTTGATGCAGCCTTTTTTAAATTGATGTTTGAGCTGGTGAAACCATTCATTCGAGATCATATATGCACTTGACTAACTATGGGACAATACAAATTAACCTAAAATTAAAGCATTAATTCGAATCAATAAAATCATTTATTCTAAGTTCAGGGTATTATGTTCAGTATCAAGTTCTTGAGTTTTACCCGTTAAATTGCCCTTCAAAACTTTGAATAAATGGGTGACTTTATTGTCTTTGACATTCCAGAATTCTGCACTAATAGCATTAGCTATCAAAACGCGAACAGTAGGATCAGTCTTGCCATCGAACCAGTTTTCAGCCCAAGGATTCCATAATTTATCGATTAGGGCCGCATCTGTACTGATTTCTCCATGAGCACTAATTGATACATAAATATCGTCTGAAGGTTTAGCGAATGCTAATCCAAGATGATTACGACCTGCATTGACTGCCTCTACAAGGTCATTGTTTTCTTTCATAAGAAAATAGATATTTTCATGCTCATTCATTTTATCAGAATTAAGCATGGTCATAGGTTGAGAATGAATTTCTTGCTTGTCAGTGACATGGCTAATCATGGTGAAACGCACGTCTTTAATGAGTTTCCATAATTTTTGTCGCTGATCTTGTTCAACGTATTCTTGTGACATTTTTATTCTCCACTTTTAAGTAATCACTTGGGGGTAAAGGGGTAAATATGACTGAGCACAAAGTATTTGAATAATGTGTGTTAGCTCATAAGTTTATCGAACATATTATGTCAGCAATTTAATTCTCACTGAATTCATACATATACCTACGGATTAAATCTCTTTGCATACATAAACGCTTAAAATGTCTTGAATTAAGTTTTATTTTTTGAAGCTAAGGTAGAAAAGAATCATTAAAATGAATTTAATGTAAGCAGCTCTAGTACAACTAAATATGTTTAAAAATATAACTATATTTATTATTTTTAAAACATGTATACGCTATACCTCTATGATGTTTCTACATACTAAGGTGTCTGAGATACTGTATTTTAAATAGTGTAATTGAAGATACGCTAACTAAGAAAAATACCATGTCTACAGAGCATTTATTTTAACTTTAAGCTGTATATTGTCTTGCTCAAATAGCAGGGTGTTTTTACACTGTTTCGGGTTTGTACTCGAACAACATTTGATGGATATCGGTGTTTTAATCTTTTGTGTGCGGTATAAACTCGCCCATTTTTTATGCTTGACGAATTTTAATAAGGAAATACTTTGTCTACGTTTAAATCGAATGAATCAACTTCTGAATTTGAATTAAGTGATGATGAAATGCATTTATACAGCCGTCAAATATTGCTTGATGGATGGGACATCGATGCACAAGAGAAGCTAAAACTTGCCAATGTACTCATCGTAGGGTGTGGTGGAATTGGGTGTACCACAGCCGAATTATTGGCACGTGCAGGCGTCGGACAAATTACTTTAATCGATGCAGATCGAATTGAAATCAGTAATTTGCAACGACAAATCGCGTATACCAAAAATGACGTAGGTTTTTATAAATCAGAAATTTTGGCTAAACGCTTACAAGCGATTAACCCGCATATCCGAGTGCAAAGCTATACCACAAAATTAGATGAAAGCAACGCAAAGACATTGATTTCACAGCAAGATTTGGTTCTCGATGGTTGTGATAATTTCAGCACGCGTTATTTGGTCAATGCAAGCTGCGTAGAAAATAATGTGGCGCTGATTAGTGCTTCAGCGATTGGTTTCCAAGGGCAACTGTTTATGGTCGAAGGAAACGCGGCATGTTATGAATGTCTATTTCCAAAAGAACAACAAGCCAATGAAAGTTTGCGCTGTGCAGACTCGGGTGTGCTTGCAACCACACCAAATGTTATGGCAAGTTTGCAAGCTCATCATGCTTTGCTCTATTTGGGTTTAGGGACGACAGCACTGAAACAAAAGCTTTTGTTATGGGATGGTTTGTCAATGAAACAAAAAATTCTCGCTTTTGAAAAAGATCCCGATTGTCCAATCTGTCAGGCAAGATAAAGCAGCAAGCCCTTATTTTTTTGCTACACTCATGTTAATTATTTTTTTCTAAGACATTATGAAAAACAATATCTGGTTAGATGGAATTCGCTCGGTTGCCCGAATGGGTGAGACCGCAGTGGTCGCGGCTAAAGCCGGTTTTAAATACGCGACAGAAAAACCAAGTAACGCAAAACTCATGCGTGAAACTTTTGAATCACTGGGTTCAACCTATATTAAATTAGGTCAATTTATTGCCAGTACACCTTCTTTATTTCCACGTGAATATGTCGAAGAGTTTCAAGGTTGTTTAGATCAGACACCGTCACTGCCGTTTAGTTATGTGCAGCAGGTATTGGCTTCAGAATTTGCTGGTCGTAATTTAGATGAAATATTTGCTTCAATTGATGAAAAGCCTTTAGCTTCTGCATCGATAGCACAGGTACACGCTGCTAAATTGGTCAGTGGTGATAATGTTGTTATCAAGGTGCAAAAACCGGGTGTCGAGACGATTCTCTATACAGATTTAAACGTTTTACATTGGGCAACCAAACTGGTTGAAAAAGCTGTACCTAAAGTCAAATTTGCTTCACTTGCAGATATCGTTGAAGAAATTAAAGTTCGCATGGTACGTGAGGTGGACTTTATTGAAGAAGCTCAAAATCTTGACGACTTTGTGAATTATCTGAATGTGACTCAAAACAAAGCCGCAACAGCACCAAAAGTTTATCACCAATATTCGACGCGTCGAGTCTTAACGATGGAACGTTTATACGGCGTACCATTGACTGATTTTGATGTGGTCAAGAAAGTCGCTAAAGATCCATCGCAAGTTTTGGTGACAGCGATGAATACATGGTTTGGCAGCTTAATGTTATGTAATAGTTTCCATGCAGACTTACATGCAGGCAACCTGATGCTGCTTGAAGATGGTCGAGTTGGCTTCATCGATTTTGGTATCGTGGGCCAGTTGAAACCTGAAGTGTGGACGGCATGTATTGCGTTTATGGATGCCCTACAAAAAACTGACTACAACTTGATGGCTGAAAATATGCTGAAAATGGGTATGACGGCTGTCAAAATTGACACACAAGTCTTAGCTGCCGACTTAGAGCGCTTATTTAGCGGTGTGCTTTTGGCCGATCCGCAAGAGTTATTAACCTCAAATCCTGCCGATTTGAATGACATCATGATGGATATGGTACAAGTCGGAGAGCGTCATGGTATTCGCTTCCCACGTGACTTCGCTTTATTATTCAAACAAATGTTGTACTTCGATCGCTTTATGCGCATCCTTGCGCCATATACTGATATTTATGCAGACCAGCGTATTCAAATGGTGCAGACTATGGACCCTAATTTATTGTTGAAGCAATAATTTAGCCGCAAGATATAAATAAAATCCTCTTGCTTAAACAGGAGGATTTTATCGATGTTTAAGATTTTATTTTGAGTGTAAGAATGGACGCAATTATCATTGAAGGTTTGAAAGTTGAAACTGTAGTCGGCTGTTTCAATTGGGAGCGTCAGATTATTCAGCCTTTGATGCTCGACCTCAATATTCAAACCAGTTTAGCGCAGGCGGCTCAGTCAGATGAGCTTGAAGATACCTTGAATTATGCTGAAATTTGCGAAATATCAGCCAAAGTCATTCAAACTGCTCAACCTAAATTGATCGAACATGCAGCAAAACTGGTGATTGATGCACTTTTCGCTACCTATGACAGCATTGAATCTATTATGATTACCATCCGGAAGCCTGCCATTATCGCGCAAGCCAATTCTGTAGGAATTCGTCTTGAACGCCACCGAAACGATTTTCGCCCTAGCTCTGGCGAGTAATTTCAATCCAAAACCGCATTTTCAACTGGCTTTACGTCAAATTCAGGCTTTGGGTCATGCTGAATTTTCCAAAATTTATGTGATTCCTTGTCGTGATGGCATTGGGGCGGATTATTGGAATGCAGCTTGTTTGGTGAAAAGCAGTTTATGTGTAGATGAAATCAGCACCTTACTGAAAAAAATGGAAGCAGACTCAGGTCGTGTTCGTCCATCTCATAATATCGCTTTGGATCTGGATCTGATCGCGTGGGGCGAAAGCTTAGCGCACATGCAATTTAATCCGAAAAAACTGCCTTTAGCACTCGATGTTAAAATACCAATGTTCGACATTTGGAAAAATGAAATGTTTGAACATCCAGCACATCAATTTCCTATGGTGAGTTGCCAAAAAGTTTTAGTGGATTGAGCGAATGAAACGAAATGTTTTCAATGCACATGAGTGATATTTCAAACTGACCTTAAATACGCTAGATAAACAATAACAAAAATATTCAAATCCTGTCATGGTATGAGCTAGCGTATAGGCTGTCGCAGGATTACATTATCTTTTTAGCTTCAAAATACTGATATGAACTGGACGGATCTGATTCAGCACTATGGCTATATTGCGATTTTTATTGGCATATAGTTTGAGGGAGAAACAGTGCTGATGATTGGCGCCTATGACGTCCATCAACACATACTTCATTTTCCAATGTTGATTGCAGTGGCGATGTTGGGCAGTTTTATTGGCGATCAGTTTTATTATCAAATGGGCGCTCGCTATGGGCAAAAACTTATCCAGTCGAATGCAGAATTTGCACAAAAATTCGATCGTGCGAGCCAGTTTATTGAACGTTATCCTATTTTGACCATTTTATTTATGCGCTTTGCTTGGGGTTTTAGAACTATTTTACCTATTGCAGTCGGTGTGCGTGCTTATCCTGTTTGGAAATATGTGCTGATTAATTTGGTTGCCTGTTTTATTTGGGCGATGTTGGTCGCAACGATTGGCTTCCAAATCAGTCATTATTTACATCTATTTTGGGCGAAAATGCTGCCTTATCATCAAGATATTTACATCGTTATTGCCGTTATTTTATGTATCGTATTCTTCCGTGTGCTCTATACGGTGTTGAAGTGGTGGTGTAAGCATCATCAACATTGATAAAGTGAACGTGGCTGATCTGATAAAGTCGTCAAGACATAATTAAAAGATTTAAAGGGATATTTAGTGAGAGCAATATGGGCTTAGGTTATGGTGCGGGTGCGGGAGGTTTTCTTATTATTTGCTTTGCGATTTTGGTGCTATTTATTGTCATTGCCATTTGGTTGAGTTGGAATAATTGGTATAAAAAGCAAAAAAATCGACCATATAAAGTAAATGCGGTACTTAAAATTGGTTTATCTGGCGTATTGTTTTTCCCTTTATTTGTTGCAGTAACGCTTGGATTTTTTGTGATTTCAGATCTTAGTTCTGACTATGCAGAGTGGCAGCATCAAAAGAAAATTCATATACAGTTGCAGGAACCCTTAAACTTTGGAGAGGTTGTATTGCCTGAAGGCACGTGGATTAACCGATCATTTGAAACCGACTATACTTTGGAGCAGATGACTGATATTCGTCAAGGTTTGACATCGGTTCGTTTTCCACAGCCTATTCAAATAGCTGGATTTGATGTTATTGCATTTGAGCTACATCGCCATTTATTGCTTGAGTTGGTACATGATCAAACCGTTATGATGAATAACCAAAAAGAAATTTGTCCGGCAGGATGGCTGCTTGAGTTAGGTGGAGCAGGTTATCCGTCCACTGCACAACGTTATAGTTTGAATTTTGATTGGTTTACACCAAGTCGATGGCAGCCTATAAACTGTTTTGATGGCGAAGGAATTATTGTATTAGAGTCAAAACATTACTTATGAAAAAGCCTGCATCATTGCAGGCTTTTTGTTCACTATTTATAAAACTTAGCGACAATCATTAGAAAAGCATTAAATGTAATAACTGGTTTTGGTCATCAGCTTTGAAATACCAGTCATGGCAATACGAACTGGAACAGGAAGGTCTACACCACCTGCATTGAGTGCTGTATCACGGTGATGAAGCTCATCTTCATTCATTTGCACTAAGATTTTACGTGAACGTTCGTCTTGTTCAGGAAGTTGGCGGATGTGGTCTTCTAAATGCAGACTCACCTGACGCTCAGTTTCAGCGACAAAACTTAAGCTGTATTTATCACCGGCAATACCTGCTAATGCACCCATCCCAAAAGAAAGGCCGTACCAAACAGGGTTGAGCAGACTGGTATGGCTGTCTAATTCTTTTAAGCGGTCTTCACACCATGCTAAATGGTCTTGTTCTTCAATCGCTGCTTGTTCCATTTCACGGCGTACATTCGGTAGTTTTGCTGTCAGTGCTTGCCCATGATAGAGCGCTTGTGCACATACTTCACCACTATGGTTGACCCGCATTAAACCTGCAACATGACGCGCTTCACTCACTGCTAATTGTGTTTCTTCAATGTTAGCAGGGTTTTCTCGATGTGCGGCAGTCGCCCCAGGTACTAAACTACGTAAGGCTTGATCAAATGAGTGAATAAGTTTGTCGACACCTGTAAATTGACGCATGGATTAATCCTCCAGAGAGACTTGCGTAGTTTGAAGCAAAGGTTTGATGCGTAATAGCAGCCAAATACAAAAGATTGCACTGAGCACTGCAGTTATACAAAAAAGTATTTTAATATCAATCTTTAAAACACTCAGAATGATAATTGAAAATATAGCAGAAGATACCATGAAAACGGCATTTAAAATGTTGTTTGCTGCAACTACACGGGCACGATGTGAGCGAGGCGAATAGGCTTGCATCATGGCATATAGTGGAACAATGTAAAAACCACCGCTAATACCCAATAAAGTCACTGCGATCATTACATGGTAATAGCTCCACCCTTGATGAAATACTTCCGATAAGGTAATAAGAGGGCCAGTTTGAGTGGGGACGAGGGTCAAACTAAACGCTAAATACAGTGCAAATACCGTTAAACCTACAGCACCGATGGGAACCATCTTAATATTGACTTGAGTGCCGCCCAATTTACGACAAAGCAATGAACCTACGCCCACACCGACAGAGAAAAAGGTCAATAGCAAGCTAACGACATTTTCAGAGGCATGTAGATTTTGCTGAGTCATTTGTGGAATTTGGGTGAGGTAGGTTGCACCATAAAACCAATACCACGAGTTCCCCAATAAAATAGTAAAAATCAGCGGCAAACTTTTGGCATATTTCATTGTTTGGTAACTAGTTCGGAAAAAGTTCCAATCGATTTTTAAATCTGGTGTAGTGACATTTTGCTTAAGAATAAAACGACTGGTGATATAACCTGAAATGGCGATGGTCATAACTGTCAGGCTGATCCATATTAAATTGCCTTGTGATGAAGCAATCACAGCACCACCCAAAATCATCCCGAATAAAATTGCCATGGATGTTGCCGATTGGAAGAGCGCATTGCCTGACATTAGCTCATTGGGTTTTAAAATTTCAGGCAAAATCGCATATTTGATTGGACCAAAAAATGTCGAATGGGTTCCCATCAAAAATAGAGCCAACAATAACAACCATAAATGACCGGTCAGAAAGCCAATGCTGCCGATGACCATGATGATAATTTCTAAAATTTTGATACCACGGACAAGTTGTGAACGTTCAAACTTATCTGCGATCTGTCCCGCTGTCGCTGAAAAAATAAAGTAGGGTAAAATAAACAATAATGCAGCTAGATTGTTTAGCGTGCTGATGGGTAATGCCTGTTGTTGGATTAATCCATAGGTGATGACCAACAATAAAGCCTGTTTGTAGACATTGTCATTGAGGGCCCCAAAAAATTGGGTCAAAAACATAGGCAGGAAGCGGCGTGTACCTAGCAGATGTTCGTTGTTATTCATAAGCGTCTTGCTACATTAAGTTTTATTAAGAAATGTGAGTGATTGGTAAAATCTCTAAAAAAATCATGTAATATGTTTTTGAGTTTGGGGATGGCGAAAAACCAATAGATATAAGATCTTTAGCTCTACATCTGATTGACTAAGTCCATTACATAATGAAATTTGTTAGAGTTTGCTATGCCTGCAAAAATCAAGTTTAAAAAAACAATGCTTCATCACAGTATGGCTCACTGCATACGACAGCATCATAGCAATAAAAGTCTTTATATGAGCATCTTTTTGACCTTGTGTGCTCAGCATAGTTTCGCCCAAACTCCCGCGGAAACTGTTCCAACCTTTGCAGATACAAAAGCAGAGATTGTTGCTGAAATCAAGGATGAAGCTGTAAAGCAAGGGTTGTCGACACCTGAAGTAGTTGAAAAAATTGAAAATATAAATGAGCCGGAAGAATCTGTTGATAGCATGAAAATGCTGCAAGAACAGCAGCAAGCAGGAACACAACTACAAGAATTTAAACCCATTGAGTTCGAAGATTTAGAAAACTTACCCGTGACACCTGTTGATCAAAACATGGCGAATGAAATCTTCCAAGTTGCTGAAGAAGCCAAACGTCAGGCGCAGGAGTACCGTGCGACACAGCAAACAGAAGTTGCTGTTGCGGACATTACCCAAAAAGAGTTAACGGAAATTAACCAAGCGCCAGTCAATATTGATCAGCTCATGAGTGAAATTCGCTCTGATAATGAAATTATTGCGACACAAAATGAAAATGCCAGTACTCTGCAAGAGCTGAATAATCCAACCGTGGAAGATGATGCAGAGCCGGGTATTTTTAAGCGCTTATTATATAAAGTACGTCCGCCACGTCAGATGAATACGGCAAAAGTGCCACGAATTAGTGCGGATGTTGAAATTACCTCAGCACATAATACCAGTCAGACTTCGAGTAAGGCTTACGGTGCGGCACTGGAGGATCTCAAAGCCAATATTAAAGGCAAGCTTTCAAGTTTTACTCAAGAGTCTTTTAGCGATTTTCCATCGGCTTTGCCTCAATTACGCAGCTTGTCCAATCAAGCTGCACAAGCTGTAGGTTTTTATCAGTCAGAATTCAAATTTGAAAAAGTGTCTGATAGTAAAGTTCGTGTATTGGTTACACCAAATACGCCTGTGCAAATTCAAAAGCAAAATATTGAATTTTCAGGGGCTGGAGCAAATCAAGCTCAGTTTCAGGTGATTGGTGTTTTACCAGATCAGGAAGAAGGTGACATTCTTAATCATGGTGAATACGAAACGACGAAAGGCCGAATTAATGATGCAGCAACTAATAACGGTTATTTCGACTCGTACTGGCGTTTGCACGATGTAAGAGTGGCTCAACCACAAAATACAGCCGATATCAATTTGCGATTTGAAACGGGTGAGCGTTATAAGCTTGGCGAAGTCGAATTTCGAATGAGTGATCCGAATGCAGAGTTTCCATTGGATCGCGATATTTTAGAAAGTTTGGTGACGTGGAAAGACGGTGCTGACTATACTTTCTGGCGTGTGAATGGTTTGGCTAACAACCTGACCAACTCTCGCTATTTTAACTACACCTTAGTTGATGCGATTCGACCAGACCCAATTGAAAAGCCGCTTGAACTGCCACCAGATATTCAGACCTTGGTCGATCAAAATCAGTTGTCTGAAAGTTCACAAGTAGTGAAAGACAAAACGGAAGTGATGTCGAATAAGGAAGTCACGCAAAAAGTGGTTGATGAAGACCAATTTGCGGGGGTGAATGATGCAGAGCAATCATCTAAATTACGCAGTTTGCAAGATACGCAAGATGCCAAACAAGCAGAACAAGAACGTTTAAAAGCGCAAGCACGTGAAGATAAAAAAGTCCCTGTGATCGTGACACTAAATGCAGATAAGTTGAATAGTGCAGAAATTGGTGCTGGTTTTGGTACCGACACCGGTACACGTGTTCGTGGCCAGTATCGTCGTGCCATTGTAAACAAACGTGGTCATTCTTTTGACGCCAACATGGAAGTATCCAAAATCCGTCAATCGATTGATGGTCGCTATAACATTCCATATAACCATCCATTAAATGACTATGTCAGCTTGGTCGGTGGTTATGAGCGTGAAGAACGTGATGATGTCGGTCAAGGCGTCAATCTTTCGATTGAATCTGCTGTAGCTGGGGTTGACCGGATTATTAAAAACCCACGTGGTAGTTGGCAGCATACCTTTGGTTTACGTTACCGTTTGGACCGTATTACCGATGACGGCCTAAGTCCTAGTGATGACATTCCAGATGCGTTCTTGGTAAATACCAACAATGAACAGCAGTCTTTGATGTTTGGCTATGAAATTTCTCGAACTGACTCTGATAAACGTGTGAATCCGAGTAAAGGGATTAAGCAAACCTATAAAGTTGAAGTTGGAAGTGAAAGCTTACTTTCAGATGCTGACATGGCGATCTTGAATGCGGGCTGGCGCTTTATTTATTCATTGGGTGAAAATGATAATCACCAGTTCGTGGGGCGCAGTGATTTAGGTTATATTCTGACAGAGAACTTTGATAAAGTTCCTTATAACTTACGCTACTTTACCGGTGGTGACCAAACCATTCGCGGCTTTGACTATAAGAGTTTAGCGGCCGAAGAAAATGGCTATAAAATTGGTGGTCAAGTCTTGGCAACGGGTTCATTAGAATATAACTACCAATTTAAAGAAGGCTGGCGTGCTGCGGTCTTTAGTGACTTTGGTAATGCGTACGATAAAGACTTCAATACACCGACTGCATATAGCGCCGGTGTGGGGATACGTTGGGCTTCTCCAATTGGCCCAATTCGTTTAGATGTCGCTACCGGACTTTCTGACGACAGCAAACCAATTCGTTTACATTTCTTTATTGGTTCACAATTATAATTTTTAGGTGATGTGTTTTTTATGACTGAACAAGAACAGCAAGAACCAGAAAACGAAACGCCGGTAGAGCAACTGCCGAAGAAGCGTCGTATTCTTCGAAGTGTCATTTTGACCTTCGTGTTCGTGCTTATCTTTTTGGTGGCTGCATTGGCGGTCATGTTCTCTACAGACAAAGGCAGTAAGTTTTTACTTGACCGTGTTCTGGAACGTCAGCAAATCATTCACTATGAATATGAAGGTGGTAACCTGTGGCGCGGCATTATTTTACGAAATGTCCTCGTTACGCTAAAACCTGTCGATGTAAAAATTGACCGTGCCGATATTACACTCGGTTGGCGTGCCATTATTAATAAAGAAATTCACTTAAATAAGGCAGATGTTAAAAATCTGCAAATTATTACCAAGACACCACCTAGCGATAAACCTTTTGCATTTAGTGAAATCCGTCTGCCTTTCGTCCTTCGTGTCGATCATGCAGATCTAGATCATATGCTGATTAAAACGCATAGTTCAGGTGTGGATTTTTATGATATTGAATTAAATGAAGCGCTTTGGTCTGGGACGGAATTAAAATTTGAAGATACCCGTATGGATATGGGCTATTTATCTGTGCGCCAAGCGTCTGGGAATATGAAGTTTGAAGGTAAATATCCGCTAAATGCTGTGGGTATAGTCAACTTACCTTCACTACGTGAAAGCTTGAATATTCATGATATTCAAGTGGTGGCTAAAGGATCGTTGGATACAATTCAAGCCGGTGTGGCAACACATACCCCAGATCTTTTAACTGGTTGGGCTGTGGTCCATCCGATGCGTCCACATGTCCCGATGTTTGGTGCGCTCAAATTTAAAAACTATCATTTACCGTTGCTGACTGAGCAAAAGCTTTTTGCTAAAAATGGTCTGGCAAAATTCAAAGGGGATATTCAGCGTCTCAATTTAGATTTAGATACGGACCTGAGCGGGGCCAATATTCCTGAGGGTAAATATACTGCGCTCATGAGTACGGACTTGGTCAACCAACTTGATATTACTAACCTAAATGGTCAAGTGATGGGCGGCGCTGTCAATTTGGGCGGCGTGGTGAGTTGGAAAGATCAGGTTACTTGGGATGTAAGCGGTCGTTTAGATAAAATTAATCCAAAACATAAGTTGATTCCGCAGGTGGTTCAAGATTTTCTACCTGTAAATTTAAACAGTAAGATTGCGTCTAAAGGCACCCTTGAAAAAGGCATGCACCTGACGGCGTTGGTGGATTTTGATCAATATGAAACTTGGAATTTAAAACTCGATCAAGCGCCTGCTAAAAATAATAAAGCTCAGCCGATGCTGATGGATGTGTCTTGGAAAAATATAGACCGTGCAGTGCCATATGTTGGATGGTTGAGTAGTGATTCGGGCAATGTGCAATTGGCGCTTACAGAAGATCAGCAAAACATTAATGTGGCGACCACCGTGTCACGACATGAAAAAGGTGCTCTGCCTGCTGGACAATATCAAGCCAAACTGGATCTGAAAAATAACAATCTCAATGTCCCTGCCTTTAGTTATGTGGCCGACAAAGGTCAGCTCAAAGGTAACGCAGTTGTAGAATTGCCTGATGAAAAACGTATGCTGAAATGGCAAGCCAATGTACAAGCACAGCAGTTCAATCCGCAAACTATCGTGGCTGCTGCGCCTGTCGATCAAATTACAGGGTCATTAAAAGCCAATGGTTATGCAAAACCAAATCAACAGATTATTCAGCTGAATAATATTGATTTGTTAGGCCGACTAGCACAGCAAAATGAAACGGTTCACTTAACAGGTCAATCTACTGCTGCGCTGACTTTCCATGATGAGAAACAAGGTGGAGGCTTTAAAGCTTTTGCTGTGAATTATGATGGTGGCCTCAATGCAAGCCAAGTTGCCGCAAGTAAAGGCAGTTTGATTTTCAAAGTATCTGGCACACCTGAATTAATTAAAATAGCCGAACTGCGTCATGATGGCGTGGCAGGTAAGATTTCAGCCAATGGACAAGTTTTACTACAAAAAGCCATTGGTTGGGATATTAATGCATCACTGGTGCATTTTAAGCCGCATTATTTTGCCTCAAATGTACGGGGTGAATTATCTGGAAATTTAAAAACCAATGGTGTGTGGTCAGATGCGCTAAAACGTATTCAAATTGAACGTCTGAATTTGGCAGGTATGATCAATAACAAACCTGTCCGTGGTCAAGGTAACTTGGCGATGGTGATTAATTCAAATCAATCTGGCTTTATGCCAAAACAGTTTGAAGCGAATAATTTGCTGTTGGCTTATGCCAATAACCAAATTCAAGCCACTGGTAATGCACAAAATTTACAATTGAAAATTAATGCACCAGCGTTATATGAAATTTATGCAGGCCTACGTGGACGTGCTTATGGCTACTTAAATGTTCAAGCACAGCCACGACTGCAAGCATCTGCCAATATCGCAATAGATGATTTTGCTTTTAATAATTTATTCAGTGTGAAAAAAATACGGATGCAAGGCGAGTTGCCAACTTCTGCGACTTCACCAAGTTTATTAACGGCAACGATGGATAATTTACGCAGTAACAACCGTGAGATTGTAAAAGGTCAAATTTCACTGGCCGGTACACGTAATGCGCATTTATTAAAAGTCAGTGCTGAAAATAAATTATCAAAATTTTATGTGCAGTTAGCTGGTGGTTTTAATGCACAAAATAACTGGCTTGGTCAGATTCAAAAAGGCGATTTTGACTCCTTGCGTACACGTCTCGTACAGCGTCAAAATGCATCGATTATTTACAACACTGCACAGTCTGACTTATTTGTTGGCGCACATTGTTGGATGAGCCAGCAAAGTGAATTATGTTTTGATCAGCCGATTCGTGTGAATAAAAACCGCGGCAATGTATCTTTTGTGACAAAAAACCTAGACCTAAATGACTTTGCTGCCTTTATGCCTGAAGGCCTGGCGATTACCGGTAAAGTGAACGGTTATGCAAAAGCGTCTTGGGCGAAAGGTGCAAAACCTAAAATTGATGCACGTTTAGTGACTCGTGACGGTTTACTTGGTTTAGCAGCTGAAGATCCACAGTATTTAGCATCCACTTTAAAATATGATGAAGTTGGCTTGATTGCGAAAAGTGTCGCTGAAGGGCTACAAATTCGACTCGATACCAAAGCCCCAGATATTGGTACAGGTTATGCCAATATTATTATTGATCCGTATAAAGCCAATAAACCGATCCGTGGTGAAGTGGCCTTTAACCAAGTTCAATTGAAAATCTTAAAACCATTTATACAAGATGTCCGTTCAATGGGCGGTACGTTGTCTTATGCGGCAAAAATTAGCGGAACATTGTCACAGCCTTTAATGGATGGTGAGATTCGAGTGAAAAATGGCTCGATTAGCATGATTTCATTGCCTGTGAGCTTGACCAATATTCAGTTGTATTCTGCTGTACGTCAAAACCATGCGACGATTGATGGTGCATTTAACAGTGGGCGTGGTGTAGGCAAATTAACCGGAAATATTGACTGGAAAAATGATCCACGTATCCAGTTGAATTTAACGGGTAATGAAATGTTGGTTCGTCAAGCGCCATTGATCACCGCTGTTGTAACGCCTGATTTATCTTTAGATGTGCTGCCTTTCAGTAAGAAATTAACCTTAAAAGGTAAAATTGATGTGCCGCGTGCATTGATTTCGATGCCAGAATCGTCTGCAACAGTGGTTGGGGTATCTTCAGATGTGCGTGTGGTACATGAAGGTGATAACCAACTTGAAATCTTAAAATCGGCACGTCCTTGGGATATTCGCGCTGACGTGCAGGTAAATATTGGTAATCAAGTGATTTTTCAAGGTTTTGATAGCCGAATTCCGTTGATTGGTCGTTTGAATTTGACACAACGTGGTTTAGAAACAGCAATGCGTGCCAATGGTGCAATTGGTGTTTCTCAGCGTGTGAAAATCGAAGCTTATGGTCAAAGTCTGGACTTGAACCGTGCGATTGCCCGTTTTAATGGACCATTGGCGAACCCTACTTTAGATATTGATGCCAATAAAGCCGTGCAAGGCAGTACTGTTGGTGTTCGTGTGACAGGTACAGCATCAAGCCCTGCAATTCAGGTGTATAACGATGCAGGTCTATCTGAACAAGAAGCCTTAAATGCCTTAATTACAGGTCGTATCAATGAAGGAAGTTCAGGTTTAAGTCAGGCGGAAGGTTTCCGTTCTGATGTGAACAACACGATTGCTGCAGCCGGTATTAGTATGGGCTTGGGTGGTACACGTGCATTGACCAATCAAATTGGTCGTACATTTGGTTTGAGTGGTTTGGCATTGGATGCTCAAGGAACAGGGGATGATACTCAGGTTTCTGTGACGGGTTATATCACACCTGACTTATTCATTCGTTATGGCGTCGGAGTATTTACACCTGTGAATAAATTGACCTTACGTTATCAAATGAATCAACGTTTGTACTTGGAAGCGAGTCAGTCTTTAGAGCGTGCAATCGACTTGTTCTATAACTGGCGCTTCTAAGAGAAGTCAAAATTTGAGTATAAAAAACGCAGCTTAGGCTGCGTTTTTTATACAAATGATGAGCTGAGATATCAATCTTTAAACGTATCATTCAGTGCCTGTTGTACCGCTTCAACACGAGACTTACAGGCTTTATAGGCTTGCATCGACTCTTCAACGATTTTCATAAGATTATCAATATCGGGTTCTTGCTGAGATTCGAGTAATTCAGCATTACGTTTTAAAACTTCATAGCCTTCTTTAAAACTTAGAGTATCGGTCGTCATGATTTTTTACCTGTATATGTTGAATGTCAGCCGTGATGACACCGTCTTGCATTTCAATTTCAATCGGTGAATGCGTGGAAGGCTGAAGATTTTGCGTTGCACGAATGGCGTGACCTTGCTGCCGGACGATGGCATAACCTTTGGAGAGCACATGTGCAGGGTTTTGCAGCAAAGTCTCACGTATGAGTATTTCAATATTCTGTGCAGCTGTTTTAAGTTGTAACTGAGCAAAATAAGCAGTGTTATCTTGGTGTTGTTGTAAGAGCCGAGTTGAGTCATTGATTTGACTCTGTGCCAAGGTCTTAATGACCTGTAGTAACTGATCATTTTGACTTTGATAAAGGGCAATTTGATGTTGAGAGCGCAGTTGAATGCTTTGTAATGCCTCTAAAACGTCCTGTGTTCGCTCAACAATATGATTACGAATACCCCCAATCACTTTACTCGGGGTGTCGAAAGAACGATGTGCAATTTCATCTAGAATCGTACGGTCTTTTTCATGGCCGATACCGACCCAAATTGGCACGCTACGCTTAGATAGAAGTGCAGCCAAATCATAATCATTCAGATAAGCAAGATCGTTAACAGCACCGCCACCACGAATAATCACGATCAAATCTGGCGCAGTTTGAAAGTCATTGGCCCATTGTCTTAAACCCAGTGCTAAAGCATCTCGGATACTTTGTGCTGCGGTATTTCCTTGAAAGGTTGCAGCATGATAGACAAATTCACACACGCCAGCATGTTGTAGCGCATCTGCATCTTTTTTAAAGTCACCTAAGCCAGCCGCATTTTCAGGCGCAATAACCAAGACATGCTGAATATCAAATGGCGCAGGCAAGTTTCGATTTTTATGAATCAGACCTTCGCTGGTGAGTTTTTCTAAAATTTGTTGATAGCGTCGAGCCAGATCACCCAAAGTAAAACTCGAATCAATTTCTTCGATATTGACTGAAAAGCCGTACTGCGGGTCAAATTTGGCACGCACTTTAACCAAGACATTTAAGTCACGACTGAGCTCAATGCCGCTTTCACGTTCAAATTTTCCGACAACTTTATTTGCAGTAAATTTCCAAATTGTGGCCTTACAACTGGCAATGACTCTATCACTTTCTTGTTCTTTTTCAGCTAATTCTAGATAGTAATGTCCACCTTTGATGTTTAAATTTCGAATCTCGGCTTTGACCCACACGGCATCATCAAAAGCCAATTGAATGACTTCTTTGACCGCAGATAGGTATTCGCTCAGCGTTAATTGAACATCAGACATAATTTAAAATAGGAGAATATACAAATGAATATTCATTTAAATACTAAATAAATATTCAGCAATTGCAAATGATCATTTCGGTTAACACAGCAGACATTAACAGCGCCACTACAGCGTAGCGTTTCAATCAAACGTTTTATTTCACACGGAGCAGTTCGTTCCAATTACTCAGGTAAGCGGGGGAACACAGATTTTTTTTCATCCGCCATGTTGCAGCATCGTCCTGCGCTAAGCCGATCGAGACAAAATGATGCCCAAATTTTTTTTGAATATCGTCGATGGTGTCGGACAGTTTCAAACGGCTTTGTCTTAACGCCATATCGCAAAACAAATCTGGGGTAAAGTTTTGTTTTGGAATGATTTCTAATAACACCACACCGGCTTTTTTATATTTAAATCCCGCTTTAAAGATTTTTTCGGCGGCACGCGTTGCTGCTTGGGTGATGCTAATTAAGTCATCGGTATGCTCATTCAGTGTAATGGCCAGATAAGGTGCGTATTTTTCAGTAGAATTAAAGCGACTCGTTTGAATAAACACTCCCACCATACGACATAGAGAATGATCTGCTCTTAAACGTGTGACGGCTCGCGCGATATATACACGAATAGAGGCTTTAATATCTTCCAGTTCGTAGACTGGCTGACCATAGGAACGACTACTGATAATTTGCTGTTTGCTCGGTGCTTCTTCTTCAATAGACAGACAAGATAGACCTTGCAGTTCCAAGACGGTTTTTTCCATCACCACACTAAATTTTTTTCGAATATCTTTAGGCTGTGCATTGATCAGATCTAAAACATAATGAATGCCAAGCTGATTCAGGGCTTTTGTATGATTCCGACCGACGCCCCAAACTTCATTGACTGGTGTCTGCGCAAGGAGTTGTTCTGAGGAACAAGGGTCCATTTCAACTAAATTGCATACACCGTTTAAATACGCATTTTTTTTGGCAAGATGGTTGGCCATTTTGGCTTCCGTTTTAGAGCGACCAATCCCGACACAGCAGGTTAAGCCTAGCCATTTTAGGATCGTCTCTCGTATTTCTTTGGCATATAGGCTCAAATCAAACAGTTCTTGATAGGCAGTGAAATCTAAAAAACACTCATCGATCGAGTAAACTTCACGGTCTTCGGGGCCGACATACAGGCCTAAAATATTCATAAATCGATTAGACATTTCGGTGTAGAGAGCATAGTTACTCGACAACACCTGAACATGATGCTGTTGGATTAAATCCTGAATTTGATAGACCGGCACAGCCATTTTAATCCCGAGGTCTTTGGCTTCCTGACTTCGAGATACAACACAGCCATCGTTATTGGACAGCACGACGACAGGGACATTATTGAGCTTTGGGTTAAAGACACGCTCACAACTGACGTAGCAGTTGTTAAGGTCAACTAACGCAAATATTTTATTTGCAGCTTTCATGGTGAATTCTTGTGTTTAGGTGTGTGATGAGCGCTTATAAAATTGCTTTAAATTAAAGGTCACGACACCCTGAACAACGATAGATTCGCTATCTGAAGGGATAATATGCGCATAGGCTGGATTTTCTGCTTTTAGCCAAATTTTGGGTAAGACTTTATTGGGGTCACCAAAAATGTCGGCAATTTCTTCTTTTGACATTTTTGCGGTGATCATCAATCGCTTTAAGGTGATTTCACGATTATCAATCAGTGCAACCACGATATCGCCATGTTTGGCTTCTAAGCTACGATCGACTAAAAAAGTATCATTAATTTCAAAGCCGGCGTTGAGTAAAGACTCGCTATCGACATGCGCAATAAATGTAGCGAGCGGGTTAATTACCAAATAATCATTTAGGTCTAAGGCTTTTTCAAAAACATCTTTATTGGCGAAAGCTGGGCCAGCAGGAATACGTTCCAAGGCAACGGGAAGTTCAATACGGGTATTTTTCTGAACAGGCTGAACATTGAGCGAAGAATCCAAAAATGGATCCATAGATAGTTCTTGAGATTGCCTTTCAAGCAGGGCATTGATGGTGGGACTGGGTTTGCCATCTGCGCCCATGAGCTGTTGCAAAGACGACCAAGCTTCGTCCGAAAAATAAATCGGCAGTTTTTTGACATATTTTGCTCCTACGCAACGTGGCGTGTTTGAAGAAAAGTACTTTTTTAGCATACGCGTTGAGCAGGTCATTTTTCAAATTTATAAAACCTTTAAAATCAAAGCTGCGACAAGTTTAGTCGTTTTAAATATTGCAAAAATCATCATCAGTTCAAAGAAAATGACGTTCTGTATTTTGAACATAGGGCACATTGCTGCCTAATTAAAGAAAGTGGAATGACAACTAAAAATTTCAATAAACAACTCGTTTATTTGGCACAAACTTGGTAAGTTAAATTTTTATATTCAGAAATAGACTTGATGAAAAATATATGGATTTTAGCTGCACTGACAGCATTTATGGCGGGTTGTAGCACAACACAGCAAACTGAAACTACATCAGAAAAAATTGGTATGGCAAATCCAGCCAGCCAGTATTGTGTAGAACAAAAAGGTAAGCTTGAAATTCGTGATGAAGCAAATGCTCAGGTCGGGTATTGCCATCTGCCAAACGGACAAGTGGTTGAAGAGTGGGCATTATTCCGTAGTAGCCAAACTGAATGTGTAGCTGATAAGGCTAAGACGCTGATTGGTCAAGTAAAATTGACTGAAGATCAGATCAAGGCGATTAGCCAAGCTCAAATTGTCCGTTTAGTAAAACCTGGGCAGCCAGTAACAATGGATTATCGTGTAGAGCGCGTCACCGTCACTGTAAATCCAATCAATAAAAAGATTATTCAAGCAACTTGTGGTTAATTCAAACGCATAAAAAAGGCCCGAAAGGGCTTTTTTTGTTTGTTCGGCTACGACTAATTTAAATGACAAATCCATTACGATCTTTTATATTGCCCCTCGTAAGGAGAAGTTCATGAAAAAGTTATTTGCTTTATCCGTTATGGTGGCTTTGGTCGGCTGTGCTGAAAAAAAACCATTAACCCCTGAAGAGCAGTGGCAGGGTTACTGCCGCAGTGTAGGTAATGCTGCACGTACGATTATGTTAGATCGTCAAAATGCAATTGAAAAAGACAAAGCAGTTGAGCATGCCAACAAAATTGAGGATGAAACCACCAAAGGATTTATCCTGAACATCATTGATGAAGTTTATGCCTTGCCGCAAGCTGAGATTAATACTGATGTTGAAAAAGCACGTGAAAAAATTCGTGCTGAGTTTACTGAAAAATGTATCGCAACACCGCATACCGAAATGCCAGATTATAAACCGTTCTAAGGAACGGTTTTTTATGCGAGAAAGCGCGTAAAGCAAAACCTAAAGGCTCTATTCAGCAGTGAGTAGTTACAACGGGGCAACTATCCGTTGTTTAGCCATATGATGGAGTTCATGCTTATTTTGCGAATGCATATTTATCTTCGGGTTACTTTGAATATGAGATGCTTAAAGATTTTAAAATAGCCTAAGCAGAGCGAAATACAAATTGTGACAACTTGCTAAATCATAAATATAGAAAAGCAAATCTTTTTAATGAATAATGAAATGGAGAATAAAAAACAGTAGAGGAGCAGAATATGGACGTTATAGGTTATATGCATCACTCAGATCTACTCCTAGAAGATGAACAAGGCGTAGCAATTATCGGTGGTGGGAACTACGTGCTCAGCATTGGAGATAAAGTCACATTACGCCAAAAAATAGATGAATTTTCTCAGCGTTATTTGGTCGATATCAGCTTTGCAAGTAATCAACATCAAACCACATGTCAGGACGAATGGTGCCTCAGATTTACAGGCGATCGAGCAGAACTTCAACAATATATCACTGCAACCACTGTACACTAAGGTGGAATATCCAATACTGATAAAAACAGGCAACATTTAGTTGCCTTTTTTTGATGGTTAATTTTAGTCAAAAGTTAATATGTGCAAGAAAAGCGTGTTCTAAGTATTGATTTTGCTTAATGTATAAACGATATGAGGATCATTTATTTATAAAATAACGGGCATCACGAAGAAACACTTGTAGTGCATTAACTTTTAACTGGAATTTTAGTAAAATTTAGCAGTCCATATTATTTGCGTAGCTTTATTTAAAGCAGGAATGCGTAAATAATTTTTTAAAAAAGAGGAATAACACCGTGCTAGAAGCTTACCGCCAACACGTTGAAGAACGTGCCGCACTCGGAGTCCCACCGAAGCCACTTGACGATGCTCAAACAGCTGCATTAGTTGAATTATTAAAAAACCCACCAGCTGGCGAAGAAGCATTTTTAGTTGATTTACTAGAAAACCGTGTTCCAGCGGGTGTTGACCAAGCTGCATACGTTAAAGCTGCTTTCTTAGCTGCTTTGGCAAAAGGTGAAGCGACTTCTCCACTAGTAACTAAAGAACGTGCGGTTTACCTACTAGGTACTATGCTTGGTGGTTATAACGTTGCTCCTTTAGTTGCACTTCTTGATGATGCAGAGCTTGGTGAATTAGCTGCTGACGCACTTAAGAAAACTCTTCTTGTATTTGATGCCTTCCACGACGTTGCTGATAAAGCAAAAGCGGGCAATGCGAATGCACAAGCAGTTATGCAATCTTGGGCAGATGCTGAATGGTTCACTAGCCGTAAAGACGTTCCTGAAGAAATCAAACTTACAGTTTTCAAAGTAACTGGCGAAACGAACACAGACGACTTGTCACCTGCACAAGACGCGTGGAGCCGTCCAGACATTCCGTTACATGCTAACGCAATGCTTAAAAACGTACGTGACGGTATCAATCCAGAAGTTCCTGGCGAAGTTGGTCCACTTAGCCAAATCAAAGAGCTTATCGCGAAAGGCAACCAAGTTGCTTACGTAGGTGACGTTGTTGGTACTGGTTCTTCTCGTAAGTCAGCAACTAACTCTGTACTTTGGTTCTTTGGTGACGAAATTGCTCACATTCCGAACAAAAAAGATGGTGGTTATTGCTTAGGTTCTAAAATCGCTCCGATTTTCTTCAACACTATGGAAGATGCTGGTGCATTGCCAGTAGAAATCGATGTTCAAAACATGAACATGGGCGACGAAATCACGCTTAAAATCGACCACGCTGCTGCTAAAGTAACTGCGTTCAAAGACGGCGTTCAAATCGCTGAATCTGAACTTAAAACTCCAGTTCTTTTAGATGAAGTACGTGCTGGTGGCCGTATCAACCTTATCGTTGGTCGTGGTTTAACAACTAAAGCTCGTGAAGCTCTTGGTCTTGCACCTTCAACTTTATTCCGTACTCCAGTTCAACCTGCAGCTACTGGTAAAGGCTTCACTCAAGCTCAAAAAATGGTTGGTCGCGCTTGTGGTCTTCCTGAAGGTCAAGGTGTACTTCCAGGTACTTACTGTGAACCTAAGATGACTACTGTTGGTTCTCAAGATACAACAGGTCCAATGACTCGTGACGAACTTAAAGATCTTGCTTGCCTAGGCTTCTCTGCTGACCTAGTTATGCAATCTTTCTGTCATACAGCTGCGTATCCAAAACCAGTTGACGTTCAAATGCAGCACACGCTTCCTGATTTCATCATGAACCGTGGTGGTGTTTCTCTACGTCCAGGTGATGGTATTATCCACTCTTGGTTAAACCGTATGCTTCTTCCAGATACAGTAGGTACTGGTGGTGACTCGCATACTCGTTTCCCAATCGGTATTTCGTTCCCAGCGGGTTCTGGTCTTGTAGCGTTCGCTGCAGCGACTGGTGTTATGCCACTAGATATGCCTGAATCTGTTCTTGTTAAGTTCAAAGGTAAAATGCAACCTGGTATCACTCTACGTGACCTAGTACATGCAATTCCTTACGTAGCGATCCAAGAAGGCGACTTAACTGTAGAGAAAAAAGGTAAGAAGAACATCTTCTCTGGCCGTATCCTTGAGATCGACCTTACAGAAATGGAAACTGACCTTACTGTTGAGCAAGCGTTCGAACTTTCTGACGCATCTGCTGAACGTTCTGCTGCAGGCTGTTCTATCACGCTTTCTGAAGAGAAAGTTGCTGAATACCTTAAATCAAACATTACTATGTTGAAATGGATGATTTCTGAAGGTTATGGCGATGCTCGTACAATGGCGCGCCGTGTAGAAAACATGGAGAAATGGTTAGCGAACCCAAGCCTAATCAAAGCAGATCCAGATGCTGAATACACTAAAGTGTATGAAATTGACCTTTCTACAATTACTGAACCAGTTCTTTGCTGCCCGAACGACCCAGATGACGCTAAATTGCTTTCTGACGTTGCTGGTACAAAAATTGACGAAGTATTCGTTGGTTCATGTATGACTAACATTGGTCACTTCCGTGCGGCTGGTAAACTTCTAGACAAAGTTCCTGGTGGTTCTTTATCTACTCGTCTATGGTTGGCTCCTCCAACTCGTATGGACGAACGTCAATTGATGGAAGAAGGTTTCTATAACATCTATGGTAAAGCTGGCGCTCGTACAGAAATGCCAGGTTGTTCATTATGTATGGGTAACCAAGCACGTGTAGCTCCGAACACTACTTGTGTATCGACTTCTACTCGTAACTTCCCGAACCGTCTAGGTCAAGGTGCGAACGTTTACTTAGCTTCTGCTGAGCTTGCTTCTGTTGCTGCTGTACTTGGTAAATTACCAACTCCAGCTGAGTACCAAGAATACGCAGCTCAAATTGATAGCATGTCTGCAGACATCTACCAATACTTAAGCTTCGACAAAATGGGCGACTATACTGACGCTGCTAAAGACGTTGATACTAAGAAAATTGCTGCTGCTCAATTGTCTTAATTGATTAAGTAGTTAATAAGAAAATCCCACGTCATGTGGGATTTTCTTTATTTAATAGAATCTTACTAATAATAAAACTGTAATTTAGAAATTGGCCTTATGAAACTAAAGAATTTATCTTTTATATTATTAACATTTTGTTCTACACAAATTTTTGCAGAAGTGTCGTATACGAAGTTAGCAAACATAAAATTGGTTGATGAAAGTATATATCCCACAGGATATGACATTCAGTCTGAAGTGGAAAATTTGATTAGAGAGAAAAAGTTCAAAGATATTTCAAACAAAGCACAACAGCTTTTAAATAGTGAAGAATATAATTTTGATGGTAAGTTTAAACATACTAGTTATTTAGATTCTTTTCTTGGGATTGTAAATAAACATCGAGTAACTTCTCCAAATTATTATAAAGAAAATATAGCAATCGCACAGAAATGGATTAAGGCTGAACCAGAGTCACCATTAGGTTATATTTACTATACGCTTTGGGTTAGAAAACATGCTTGGAGCATTAGAGGGGGAAGTTATACTTCACAAGTATCGAAAAAAAATATGCAATATTTTGGTGATCAATCAATTAAAAATTTAAATTTTTTATTAGAAAATTATGATGTTGCATCTAAAGATCCTTTTTATTACTACATACTGTTAATGACCCTACGTGATCTGGGGGCTGAAGAAAACTACTTAAAAGCTTATCAAGATGGAATTGTAAAATATCCAAAACAGCGAGTTATTTATAATACATTTATGGAGAGTTTTGAGCCAAAGTGGTTTGGAGAAAATTATGATGCTATTCAAATGATTATTAATGATATACAGGAAATGAATCCTGCAGAAAAAGATTTTCATTATTATCATATTCTATATACAGTACATAACAATAAGTATGATTTGAAAAAACTAAATGTAAATTGGGCTAGGGTTGAGCAAGGTGCCGTAGATTCTTTAAGTAAACTTACTTCTTTGAGTAAAATAAATGATGTGCAAAAATTGTATTGCTCTTATCCTGGGAATAGAGTGAGGTTGGAACGGTTATTAAAATCCTTTAAACAAGGACAATTAGAAAAAAGCTATATAGAAAATAGTTTGAATAACTGTCAAAAATAGAAATAATCGCCTCTTAATTGGAGGCTTTTATTTATAAATGTTATTTACAGTTCTAAGAATACAACGTTTAATCACAACTAATATTATTTTACAGTAGCATAGATCAGTGCCCAAACAATCCCGATTCCTCTGTATTGGTGGCTTCCTCAACGGAACCCAAGTCAAAGACCAAGGCGAAAGCTTTGTCTGTGTCGAAAATGGCAAACAGATGACTTACCACAAAAAAGAAATCTTTAACCAAGATGCTTGGGATCAAGATTACTATGTCTGTGAAACCACCAGTGATAAAGAGGCGCATAACTGGGTATTCGATATCAAATAATCTCTCAAAATTCCTGCTTTTCAGTCATAAACAGCAAATGCTCAGCACATCACATACGCTGAGCATTTTTATTTATTTCATTTATTAGGCTTCAGAAATGTGTAGTAGAAGAAGGGGCTAAATAACTTATTTACATTTTTCTAGCTGAAAAAATCAAATAATTATGTAAAAAGATAAATAAAATTGAGCACTTAAGATTAAATTATGAATTATGAGCTAGATGCTTTTTTGACAATTGTCGTGGCGGTTTTGGTTTTATTTATCGGGTATTTCTTTGTACATAAAATTTCTATCCTGAAAAAATACAACATTCCTGAACCAGTGGCAGGTGGTCTAGTTGCAGCGGTAATTACTTTTATATTATTTAAAAACTTTAATATCACCGTAAATTTTGATGCCAAAATTCAGCAAATATTCATGCTGATGTTCTTTACCTCTGTTGGCTTGAGTGCAAGTCTTGGAAAACTCAAAGAGGGTGGCAAGGCGTTAGTGCTGTTTTTAGGCTGTGTCATTATATTTGTCATGCTGCAAAACATCGTTGGTATCAGTTTAGCCAAAATTTTAGGATTAGATCCGCTCATCGGCTTAATTACAGGCTCAGTCACATTAACTGGCGGTCACGGTACAGCAGGCGCATGGGGTACAGTCTTTGAACAAGATCATGGTATACAAGGTGCAGTCGTACTCGGTATGGCAAGTGCAACCTTCGGCTTGGTCATTGGCGGCATGATGGGCGGGCCAGTGGCGAAATTCCTCATCCGCCGTTTTCAGTTGGCAGAAGAACTTGTACCCACATCAGGACGTAATGAAGCACCGCCTGCATCTGAAACGGCGCCTTTCGAATATCCTGAAAAAACTCGTTTAATTACCGCAGATGATGCCGTCAAAACGATGGGGATGTTTGCCATCTGTATCAGCTTTGCTTATTTCATGACAGAGTTTGCTCGTGGACAGTGGTTTGAATTACCTACCTTCGTTTGGGCTTTAGCGTGTGGTGTATTTTTAAGAAACACCCTTGAACTTGGCTTTAAAATTGAAATGTTTGATCGCTGTATCGATGTATTTGGTAACGCATCCTTGGCATTATTTTTATCCATGGCGCTGATGTCATTGCAGCTCTGGTTATTGGCAGATCTTGCAGGCCCGCTGGTGATTATTTTACTGGTACAAACCCTCGTTTTAGCACTGTATCTGTACTTTGTAACTTTTAGGATCATGGGAAAAAGCTATGACGCAGCAGTACTTTGTGCAGGGCAATGTGGTGTAAATTTGGGTGCAACACCGACAGCGATTGCTAATATTCAAGCAGTAACCAATACTTATGGGCCATCACATAAAGCCTTTTTAATCATACCTTTGACTGGGGCATTCTTTGTAGATATTGTCAATGCTGTGGTCATTCAGGCAACGATAGGCTTCTTTGGTTAATACTATATATAGCTTTAAAAAATGCTAAAGCATCTAGATAGAGTGTTTTAGCATTTCATTTTTCACCATCTTATTGATCAAGAATAATAAACAATGAAAGTTTTAAAATATCATTTGCCTTACATCAAATTGTTCATGCTATTTGTATTAACAGCACTTCCATTTTCTATAACCTATTCAGCCGAAATTGATGTCCAAAAGACCATAGTTCAAGCGCAAAATAACGAAAAGCAGGCGCTGTATGATTTGGCTGTACTGAAACATATGGGGCTAGAAGGTGTGGAGATTAATCTGCCTGAAGCCATAGCGCTGTATAAGCGTGCTTCTGCCTTAGGGCATCGCTCAGCAAATCAAAATTTGGGATTGATGTATTACAAAGGTGTAGGAGTAAAAGTAGATTATGCAGAAGCCGCAAAATGGTTTGAGATCGGTGCTGAAAGAAATTTAGAAGATTCAAAGCGTATGCTTTTGATCATGAATAAATATGAACTCATTCCAAGGAATGAGAAAAAATTGGAAAGTCTTTTAATTGAATTTGCAAATAAAGGCAAGCAAGAAGATATCGAACAATTGGCCGACTATTATTACTATACGAAGCAAAATATGCAGCTTGCTGAAAAGCCAACGATGTTGTTGGCTGAACAAGGCTTGGCTCAATATCAGTCCCGTTTGGGTATGATTTATTATCAAGGTATTGATGCAAAGCCTGATTATAAAAAGGCTTATCCGTGGTTTTTAAAGGCTGCGGAAGCAAATGATTTGAACGGAAAAATTAGCGTTGCAAGTTTTTATTTAGGTGGGCTAGGCGTACAGCGAGATTTTGAAAAAGCTGCTGCATGGTTTAATTCGGCTTATGAGCAAGACCCTGTGAAAACATGTGAAATTCACAGTCTTGTTTTGTCAAAATTGAACAATGAAATACAACAATGTGAGCTAAGTACAAAACAATAAAAAGCCCCATGGTTAGGGGCTAGTCGTATCACTCGCGTGATACTCATATAAGGCTCATCTCATACTGTGTATATTAAAGCATAAAATTGAAAAAAATGCTGAGTAAATTGACAGTTAAAACTTTGTTGTTTTAGGAAAAAGCGATCGCTATACTTTGCCATGAACATTTGTTCACTTCACTATAACCATAAAGAACTATATTGATGAAAGAATATAAAGTTGTTATCTATCAAGAAGGTATGCTGGGATCTTTGCTGCTTGGCTCTTCAAAAGTTGATCCTGTTAAATTCACCAATTTTTTAAATCAAAATGCACAGCAAGGTTGGGCGGTGATTACGATGGAAAAGGATATCCGTCGTATGCTGCTTTTTTGGAAGCGCGAAGCTTATGTAGTTGTTTTGGAGAGAGAAAAATGAAATACGGTGTCTTTAGTGCACTTATTATTTCAGTTTTATGGGGTTTATTAGCCATCGCTCAATTATGGTTTGAGTTGCTCAGTGTCGAAGTATTTACCAAACTAACCGTCACAGTAGCGATCTTAGAAGCCATCATTATTATTGCAACATTGGTCATACGTGAGTATTTGACAGATAAAAAATTGAAAAAAGATGGCTATATAGATTAGAACACATAAATAGGGCAATTGAGTGCTGAACTCAATTGCCCTTAAATTTTAAAGTCATCTTATAGATTAGATCTATATTGGCTCATTACTCAATCATCATGAGGTCAGCACTGCTGGCAGATTTTAATTGTCGTAGCGCAAAAATAGAGCGGGTATGGCGTATACCTTTCATAGAATATAAATTTTTACGTAAAAAACGCTCATAGTGTTCAGCATTTTTAACTGCAACTTTCACCAAATAATCATAATCGCCAGTGACTAAATGTGCTTCTACTACTTCTGGCATATTGGCTAAAGTTTCACTAAATTGATCTAAAATTTCATCGTCGTGACGTTCTAATGTGATTTCAATAAAGAATAATTCATTGATCCCAATCGATTTTGGGTTGATGTTGGCTGTATAGCCGTCGATAATTTTTAAATTTTCTAGACGCTTTAAGCGTGTCCAACACGGCGAAGAGGAGAGACCAACACGTTCAGAAAGCTGGGCTATGGTGAGTCGTCCATCTTCTCTTAATGCGGATAATATTAAACGATCAATTCTGTCGAGGTTGTGTCGTGCTTCACTCATGCCAAAATAGAATATAATTGAGAAAAAATAGTTATATCATTTTTTGCAATAGTCGGCTGATGAAAATAAGTACACTTGGACGTTCAGTGCAGATTTTAAAGATAGAAAATAGAATATGTAAGCTGTCAGGCAGTTTGAATGAATCTAAAAGTAGAAATTATTGTGCAGTCCATAAAAAGACCACTCAGCCGGATTACTGACTGAGTGGCAAAAACTTAAGCGTGTAACTGTTGTTCAATGATCGGCCATAGGTTTTGATGTGATGATTTAAACATCAACATATGTCCGATGGCTTTATGACCTGTTTCTTTCGGTTTTAACTCAATCATTTGAGTCAAAGCATTCGGGTATAAACGTAGCAAGTCTTTGACATTGGCTTCCGTGGCGATTTCGTCATCAGAGCTCCATACGGCAGTGATCGGGCAGCTCACTTGTTGATGAAAATCATGCTGAACAGTTTTGCCTAAGGCATTGATGACATAACCGGGTTTGCTACAAAATTCAGCCCATTCACGAGCTACATCTTTTGGCAAATTTTCACCCATGCCAATTGCATTGGTCGGGCCATAGCCAATGGTATAGCGTGCAATGGGGAAGATCACATTAAACATCACTGGAGCTAAAAGCTTGGTGCGACCTTTAAGATCTTTGATATGACCTGTAGAGCCAGAAACAGCAACCATTTTGGCGACTTTGTCAAAATTTGGCACGATGCCTAATAGTTGTCCGCCTGCGCTATGACCAAGTAATATCACTTTAGGCGCCTGCGTTTTACTGATTAAAGCGTCGATTGCCGCCGGGATATCAAGCTGCCCCCATTGAACAATACTTGCTGTCGATTCTTTTAGAGGGCTGTGTAGCGACTCACCAATACCACGAAAATCAAAAACTAAAACGTCATAGCCTTGTTGGCTCAACCATGTTGCATAACTATTATAAAATTGCTTGGTAATGCCTGTGGCTGGACAAATCAACACAGGTAAAACCTGTTTGAGCTCTGTCTGGTGTGGATAATAGCGCGCACTCAGTGAATAGCCGTCTTGGCAATGAATCGTGAGTTTTTCAGATGATGACATGATTCAAACTTCATGGGTGTGTTCCGATGACTCTAATTTACACAAGTTCCAAAAAGAAACCTGAAAAGAGTATGACTCTAAAGTCATGTCATAACAGGTTTGAAGCAAGTACTATTGCAGAAGAAATACAGATAAAAATAATGCGTGTAATTGAACAATGGATGTAAATTAAAATGGACATGCTTCAACTTTCGGGTGCAGTAAAAATTGCGATAGTCTTTAGTGGGATTTATTTATGGGTAGGTATGCTCACGGGTGTGTGGAAATATGCACAAATAAGACAGTCTGAACTGGCACGTGCGCATTATTATGTCGATATAGCACATCGGAGCAGTTTGTTATACGCCCCAGCGACGCTTATTTTAGCGGTATTGGCCTATTTTTCAGCACTTCCACATACACTCAATTTACTCTTTGTAATCATCAATTTGTTCTTTTTTAGCTTTTCGATTTTAAGCTATGTGCTGCATGGCTTTTTAGCTGATACCACCAATCAATTTAAAGTACCGCACGTCTTAGGCAAATGGCATTTACCTAAATGGATGATGAGTATGGCAATGCTTGGATTGGTGATAGGCGAGTTAATTGCAACATTCGGATTGCTCTTCGGAGTCATCGTTAAATTTTGGTTTTAAACAAAGCAATATCAATTAGAAATGGTTTGCATGAGATTGGAAGCTAATCAAGAACTAAAAGCTTTTAAAGTGCAGACGATGGCTATGTAGAAGAATTTATAAAACAAAATTTGAAGTTAAATAGAATCGAAAATTCATGAGAAAAGGCTGATGATTTTCTGGTTATTTTAGGGATTATTTGTATTGTTTTTTAAAATGGATTGAATAATCGAGAAGGTAGGGGTGGCATCTTTTCTTTTTTCAAGATGGATGATGCCTCATCCATCTTCTAACTTAAAATTCTGTTGATTTTTGCTTTCGATATTTGTGGTCAATGACTGCCCATAAATAAAAGGCTACAGAGACAATAAGCGCATAAGCAAAATATTCAGGTCTTAAATTTCCTTGTATTAAGCCTTGAATAAGTAGTGTCAGCATGAGAGCAATAGTGGTGCTTGTATAGGTCACCATGTTCTTATTTGCCTTCAGAGCGTTAATGAAGAATTGCTTTTTGAAATGTACTGATAACATCTCCACCCCTCCGTGTTGTTGTTTCGCCAAAACCCATGATTTTGGTCAGGTTTGAACTACTGTTGTACTTCGAAACTAGAAGTATTTCAATAGCAAATGTCATTATTTTGTCATAAAACTATGTTAGATCATCGTATAAGAATAATCATTTTATTCATATACTAAATATTATGAATCTAAAGGTGTTGACTGGTGAGTAAAATGGTCGATGCATAATATCTATGTATGAATAAGCAATATATATACCAACACGGGTATATCGGCTTTATGACACGAAACCGCCTAGCTTACAGTCTGAATCGGGCTTAATCATGGAGTTTGTGTACGGTGTATTTTGCAGAAAGTATTTGTATTTTAACTATTATTATATTTTGTAACCAAATGGCTGGCTTTTTTTCTCATCATGAAAATAAAACTTTATTTAAAAGTTCAATGACTTAGGATTATTGCGCTGTAGTAGGACAAATAAATGTCAGTTTGGGTAAAACTCGACAATTATTGGTCACAGGTAAAATCGTCATTCGGGTAAAACTCCGATTTTAGACAAGTCAAAAAGGTTATTTTTTAACTTTATCAATTACAGCAGCAATAATCAGCACAATTACAGAAGGGATCAGCCATGCTAAATTTTGTTGAGCAAGTGGTAGATTGGCAATAAAGCTTGGAAGAGTATCTTCGAAACCAGCCACTTTTAAACCATCAAAAATACCGAAAATAAACGCACATGCGGTAACAGGAGCAATAACTCGTGATGGTGAAATAAACCATTTAGAGCAGAAGCTCAGTAGGATAACTACAATCGCAGGTGGATAAATCGCACTTAAAACAGGAACTGAAACGGCAATGAGTTTGGTTAAACCTAAGTTTGAAATAAGCAGTGAGAAGCCAACTAAAATGAACACAAAAACTTTGTATGGAATTTTAGTCAATTCTGAGAAATATTCAGCACATGCGCAGGTTAAGCCAATTGCGGTCACCATACATGCAACAAAGATCATTGCAGATAGGAAATAAGCGCCCATATCACCAAAAGCATGTTGTACATATGCATGCAGGATCACTGCACCATTTGTTGCATTTGGAGCAATATCATGGCTGCCCATACCGAGTTTGAATAAGCTGATATATACCAGTGTAAGTCCAATACCAGAAATAATACTGGCAATGACAGCATATTTGGTGACGAGCTTACTATCCGTTACGCCGCGTGAAGTAATGGCTTTGACGATCACAATACCAAAAACTAAAGCGCCTAATGTATCCATGGTTAAATAACCATTTACTACACCTTCAGAAACTGGTGCAGTTACGTAGTTATCAATTGCAGGTGGAATCACACCGGCAGGGATAAAGAACGCAGAGATACCCAGTATAACGAGGCCTAAAATCTTGAGTGGTGAAAGGAAATAACCTACGGTATCTAAAATTTTATTTGGGTAAAGTGAAACAATCGTCACCAATGCAAAATAAATCAAGCTATAAATCAGCAGACTGTTTGCGCTGTTACCAAAATAAGAAGAGAAACCAATTTCATAAGAAACGGTAGCTGTACGAGGTGTTGCAAATAAAGGTCCAACAGCTAAGTAACACGCGACAGTAAGGATAATGCTGGCTGCTTTACCCAAAGGCGAACTTAAAACTTGAATAGAACCTTCAACACGCGACAAAGCAATAATCGTGATGACAGGTAGACCAACTGCGGTGATCAAGAAACCAAATGCAGCTAACCAAACATGTTCACCCGCTTGCTGTGCGACAATTGGTGGGAAAATAATGTTGCCTGCACCAATAAACAGTGCAAAGGTCATAAAACCTAAGGCAACAATATCCCGTGTACGAAGACTTGTCATAAAGGGGAGATGAACTGTGAAAAAAGGCAATTTTAGTGCAATTAAGCTCGTTTTTGGAGCAAAATTTATAAATCGTATAGATAGTTTTTATAATACGAATCATGAATATATTGACAGATAAAATAATGTTTTATTTATATTTATGATAAATAAAAGAAATTTATTGTATATAAAATTTTTATAGGAATAAGTTTAGCTATTAAGATTTATCAGATATAAATCAATTGTTCTAATTTTCAGCACTAAATAGGATGCTATAAGCCGAATAAATGCAGAAATATTGGCTGAATAAAACAAAAAAAATCTAAAAGGTCTATAATTCGGTGTATTCAAATTTGAGGATATTCAGATGAAAGCTTCCAAAATCACGATTAAAACCGAGCAAGATATTGAAAAATTACGCATTTCAGGTCGTTTAGCTGCTCAGGTTTTAGAGATGATCGGGGAGTATGTCAAGCCGGGCGTGACCACTGAATATCTAGACGATATCTGTAATGATTTTATCGTCAACACACTTAAAGTGATTCCTGCCAACGTTGGCTACTATGGCTATACCAAAACCACCTGTATTTCACCGAATGAAGTGGTTTGTCATGGTATTCCTTCGAAAGAAACCGTATTGAAAGATGGTGACATTATCAATATTGATGTCGCGATCATTAAAGATGGTTATTTTGGTGATACCAGTCGCATGTACTATGTGGGTGAGGTTTCGCCTGCGGCTAAAAAGTTAGTGGAAACTACCTACGAAGCCATGGTTGCAGGGATTCATGCAGTTAAACCGGGAGCAACTTTGGGGGATGTAGGCTATGCCATTCAACAAGTTGCTCATCGTGAAGGCTACAGCATTGTACGTGAATACTGTGGTCACGGGATTGGTAAAGTTTATCATGAGCAACCAAGCGTTTTACACTATGGTCAACCGGGTCAAGGTGTCATTCTGAAAAAAGGCATGGTCTTTACCATTGAGCCGATGATCAACAGCGGTAAAGCGCGAACTAAAGAATTAAAAGACGGCTGGACAGTGATTACTGCAGACCGCTCTTTATCGGCACAGTGGGAGCATATGGTGGTTGTAACCGATAGTGGTTTTGAGTTGCTATCTCCATGGCCAGAAGGTACAGGTACATATCCTGCAATCTAAGCTAAATCGCGAATTTAATCCTGAATCTGCTGTATCTAAATGATTGAAGTTAAATTAAATTATACATGTGTATAATTTTTGACTTTAGTCTAATAATTTGTGGTGTGTATGAACGTTATAGGTTTTAAGACTAAGAGGTTTTGTCTATAGCTTAATTTATAAGGCTTTGCTTATAACTCTGAAAATCAGTTAGAGCTATTAACGATTTAATAAAGATGTATTTTATTTATATAATATGATTACAGATTCTGCTGTAGTTTCTGATTTTACTTAGTTTTTAAGTTTTCGCTTACCCATCACATGGGTAAGCTTTTTTTTGCCTAAAATTTAGCGTGTTCATGTTGGCTGAGTTTTTCAACTAAGTAATCAATGAATACTCGTACAGCAGGTAATAAGCCACGACGAGATGGATAAACAGCATGGAATATACCATGTGCAGCTTTCCATTCAGGTAACACACGAACCAAAGCACCTGATTTCACATGGTCGGACACAATACTGTCGGGCAATAACACCACGCCACAATCTTGGCAGGCTAGCGCAGCTAACATAGACAGGTCAGAGCCCATCACCGTTGGATTCACTTTAATTTTTTTCTGATGATGCTGTGCATCGGTCACAATAATATGTTGATCGAGATGCTCATCCGCCATACTTAATATTTGATGTTGCGATAAATCTTCAGGGTGTTTGAGTTCGCCAAATTTATTCAGATACGCCTGACTGGCAAATAAGTGCTGCTCAATCGTTTCAAATTTACGAATGACTAAATTGGGGTCGTCGTCTAGATTTGAACGTACACGTAGCGCAAGATCGAAGCCTTCATTAATGATATCTACGCGCCGATTGGTCACCATCATTTGCACTTTGATTTCTGGATATTGCTTTAAAAATTCAGGCAATATTTTGGTCATTTCATTTTGCGCGATGGAAACAGGTAAGCTGACTTTAATTAAGCCGCGCGGCTGTGTGCTGAGATGATCAACCAAATCGTGTGCGGCTTGAGCGGCATTCATCATGACTTGTGCATGGCGATAGATATTCATACCAATATCTGTAACAGCAAAATGTCGTGAGCTACGTTGAATCAGGCGGACACCTAAACGTTCTTCTAAGTTATAGACCCGACGACTCAGTTTTGATTTTGGAATATCTGTTGCACGTTCTGCTGCACTAAAACCACCATGTTCGACCACTTGGGCAAAACAATAAAAATCATCTAGATCACTCAGCACTGTTCTTATTCCATATTTGCAACGATTTAGTTAATTAACTTGAATTGTTTCATGAAGTCAATCACGTTTTGTAGTTTTTCATGTGAAAAGGTTGAGCAAAATTGCCAAGACTAAAGTCGGGTTAACCTTGTAATCGTTTCACATTAGCATGACCAAACAATAAATGTGGTGTATACATCTTTTAAATAACCGAATTTGAAGGATGTGATTTGAGTGTCGTCCTGATATATTCAAATAAAAGACCATTATGAAAGAAATTCGACATTAAAGGACAATGTCATGGAATTAAGACATTTACGTTACTTTGTCGCCGTTGTAGAAGAACAGAGTTTTACGAAGGCTGCTGAAAAGCTATTTATTGCTCAACCTCCTTTAAGTCGTCAAATTCAAAATTTAGAAGAAGAGTTGGGTGCACAGCTTTTTGAGCGTGGCAGCCGTCCTTTAAGAACCACCACCATTGGCCGTTTCTTTTATCAGCAAGCCGTGAAATTACTTTCCAATGCAGAAGAAATTAAGCTCATTACGCAGCGGGCCAGTGCTACAGAACGTACCATTAATATCGGATATGGCGGTTCGCTACTCTGTGGTTTATTACCTCGAATTGTTTATTTGTTCCGTCAGCAATATCCACACTTAAATGTAAATTTAATTGAACTGAGTGCAGTCGATCAGATTCAGGCATTAAAAGAAGGTCGGGTTGATGCATGCTTTAGCCGAGTTCGGGTGTCGGATCAGGCGGTTAAACGTGTGCTATTGCGTGAAGAGCCTCTGATTGTTGCGGTGCATTCAAGCCATCCTTTATCTTCACAACAACAGATTGCATTGAATAATCTCAAAGATGAGCAGATTTTTATCTATCCAGCAACGGATGGTCAAAGTTATGCAACGCTGATCAAGTCGTTGTTTTTAGAATATGGTATGGAGCCGAAACGCTTTAACACTCAAGCTGATTTGCAGCAATCGCTAGGTATGGTCGCTGCGGGCGAAGGCATTTGTATTGTTCCTGAATCTGTACAAATTATGCAGTTTAGGCATGTGAATTATGTGAAATTATCGGATAGTGCTGCCATTAGCCAAATTTATTTGATTGTGCGGAATGATGATGAAGGGGAATTGGCGCGTCCTTTATTTGACTGTGTTTACCAAGTGTATGACTTGGAAGCAATTGAATACGATCGTCGGGTTTTCTAGGGTCTATTTTAAAAGTAATTATGAAGTTAATTTTGAAATTCAATTTTGAAGCAAACAGTTAAGTAACGTTTACCTTCATACAAAAATAGGCTCAATCTTGAAAGTTTTGAGCCTATTTTTTTCAGTCTTATAGGGTTACTTGTTTTAAGAACTTGGTGATTTCACGGCTAAATTTGACCGGTTCACTGATTAATGGAGTGTGTCCCGATTTTTTAAAAATAATCTGCTCAGCATTGACTAGGCTGTCAGCAATAATTTTTTGACCTTGAGCAGGATAGAGGATCGATTTTGCCCCTGTGAAAAAAGTCGTCGGAGCGGTGAGTGCTGCAATGGCTTCACGATAATCTTCAGTATGGTTCAAATAATTTTGAATATACCAATATAAATAGGCCACACTTTGTGAGGGTAACATCAGCTTCTGTAATGTTGGTTGTTGGTATGCAAAACGGAAAGCGGATAATGCATAAGGATTGCTATTTTGTAAGTCTATGAACCTTAACCAAGCGTCGACCAGACCTTGACGGTCATGTTTATTCATCTGCTGTGCAAATGGCACAGAGAGGTTGGTTGCAAGTACCTTCGAGATGTCTTCTAAAATACTTAAAAACTCAGTGTGGCGTTTGCCATATAAACCATATTGCCAATCTTCATCTACTCGAATTTTAGGCGTTTGATCGATGTGCAAATAACGTTTAATTTTTTCAGCAAACTGACCGTATTTTAAACCGTGCATGGTGGTCGTTGCCCCCATGGAGTAGGCAATGACCGTGATTTTATCGTAACCAAGTTGGGAAACTAAGCTGTCAATATCTCGCCAATGGCTTGAAATGGTATCCATATTTGGAATTTGACAATGTTTAGAGCCGCCAAATCCACGCCAGTCTGGAATGATAAATTTAAAGTGTTTTCGGTGTTGATGTAGAAAAGGGTGCCATTGCCAACTCTGCATTCCCAGCCCAGATAAAACCAGAATGGGTTCTCCTTGACCATATTCACGAACATACAGTTGTTGCTGATCGGGCATTGTATAGTGTGGCATGCGGCTTCCTATTTATTTTTTTGTTTTAGCGATTAAATTTATGCAACTGTGGAATGATGGTTTCGAGCCATTTGATCCAACCGATTTCCAAATCAATCCCAAGCTGTAAAATCATTTTATGAATGTACAAAGTACGGTCTTCATCATGCGCATGTGCAAAGTCTTTTGCAAAAATAGACTGGTACACTTTTAGTTTTTCTTTGTGAATTTCTAGATGACGTTCTAATTCGGGTAATACGCCATTTGTACCCAGCTGAGCTTCTGCACGTAAACGAACCATCAACTCTTCACGTAATTGAGCCGGAGGGCTTTGCTCAACCATCCAATTGGCTAATTCAACACGTCCAAGCTGTTCAACTTGGTAGGTTTTTTTACGGGTTGTGCTGTGCTCATCTTCAATGGTACTGATCCAGCCTTTTTGCAGCATGCCATTGAGTTCACGGTAGATTTGCTGATGTGTTGCATTCCAAAAAAAGCCCATAGAGCGGTCAAAACGGCGTGCAAGGTCAATTCCTGTACTCGGTTTTTCAAGTAAGCTCGTGAGTAAAACATGGGCTAAAGACATATATGGCTCAGTCAAAATAGTTTTGTACTTTTTATTATGCAACATGTTGCATAAAAATCAAATCTCGCATATAAATTAGTGCAACAAGTTGCAAAAATCTTGTATGCGTAGATGGAAAGAGAAAGCTCGTATACAAGCGAAGATAAAAATAGCCAGCTTTTCAGCACGCTAAGGAGAAAAAATGTCAAATTATCCAAATTTATTGGCACCACTTGATTTAGGTTTTACAACGCTAAAGAACCGTGTATTGATGGGTTCTATGCATATCGGTTTGGAAGAAGCGCCGGGTGGCTATGAACGCATGGCAGCTTTTTACGCTGAGCGCGCGAAAGGTGGTGTGGGTCTGATTGTAACCGGTGGTATTTCTCCCAATGATGATGGTGTGACATTTGCTGGTGGTTCAAAATTAGACTCTTTAGAAGAAGCAGAAAAACATAAAGTGATTACGCAGGCGGTACATGATGCTGGCGGTAAAATTGCGATGCAGATTTTGCATACAGGTCGCTACTCGTATCAAGCCAATAATGTTGCACCTTCATCTATTCAAGCACCAATTAACCCAGTAAAACCGCAAGCTTTAAGCACAGCAGACGTCGAACGCACGATCAATGATTTTGCAAAATGTGCTCAGTTAGCACAGACAGCGGGTTATGACGGTGTAGAAGTCATGGGGTCAGAAGGTTATTTAATTAATGAGTTTATTGCTGCACGTACCAACCACCGTGATGATGAATGGGGTGGCAGTTATGAAAACCGGATTCGTTTTCCAATTGAGATCGTGCGTCGTACGCGTGAATTAGTCGGTGAAAATTTTATTATTATTTACCGTCTTTCTATGCTGGATCTGGTTGAAGGTGGTTCGACTTTCGAAGAAGTTGTGCAACTTGCAAAAGCCATTGAAAAAGCCGGTGCAACTATTATCAATACCGGTATTGGTTGGCATGAAGCGCGTATTCCGACCATTGCAACCAAAGTGCCACGTGCTGCATTTACATGGGTGACCAAGAAATTAAAAGGTCTTGTGAATGTTCCTTTAATCACCTCAAACCGTATTAACACTCCTGAAATGGCTGAGCACGTACTTGCTTCGGGTGATGCAGATATGGTGTCCATGGCACGTCCAATGCTGGCTGATCCACGTTTTGTGGAAAAAGCAGAACAAGGTCGTAGTGATGAAATTAATACCTGTATTGGTTGTAACCAAGCCTGCCTAGATCATATTTTCTCGATGAAAATTGCAACATGTTTGGTTAACCCTCAAGCTTGCTATGAAACTGAACTGATTTTTAAAGAATCTGCACAGGTGAAAAATATCGCTGTGATTGGTGCGGGACCTGCAGGTTTAAGCTTTGCAACTTATGCTGCAGAGCGTGGTCATAACATAACTATTTTTGAAGCATCGAGCCAAATTGGTGGGCAGTTTAATATTGCGAAAACGATTCCTGGTAAAGAAGAGTTTTATGAAACGCTGCGTTATTTCAGACGTAAAATAGAACTATTGCCTCAGATTAAATTGGTATTGAACCATACGGCAACTTATGAAGAATTAGCTCAGTCTGATTTTGATGACATCGTGGTGGCGACGGGTGTAACACCGCGTCAGTTAGATATAGATGGTATTGATCATCCAAAAGTATTGAGCTATTTACAGGTATTACGTGAACGTCAACCTGTTGGCAAACGTGTAGCGATCATTGGTGCAGGCGGTATTGGTTTCGATACGGCTGAATATTTAACGCATGAAGGTGAAAGCGGTAGCCTCAATCCTGAGAAATTTTATGATGAATGGGGTATTGATACCACTTATGCGCAAGTCGGTGGCTTGAAAAATCCAGACGTCGAAGAATCGCCGCGTGAAGTGTATTTATTGCAACGTAAGGCTAAATCGGTTGGTGCTGGCTTAGGTAAAACCACGGGTTGGATTCACCGTACAGGTTTGAAACACCGCGATGTGAAAATGATTGCGGGTGCAAGCTACGACAAAATTGATGATCAAGGTTTGCATATTACCGTTGATGGTCAATCACGTATTTTAGATGTTGATCATGTGGTGATTTGTGCAGGTCAGGAATCCTATACCGCGATGTATGAACAGCTACAAGCAGATGGGAAAAATGTGCATTTGATTGGTGGTGCGAAAGAAGCAGGTGAGTTAGATGCTAAACGTGCCATTCGTCAAGGTGCAGATTTGGCTGCGGTGATTTAATCAGCCTCATACTCAACCACGACAACTTCATTCAATTTAATATGCAGTTGTCGTGCTTCCTCTCCATTTGGGAGAGGAGTTTGAGGAAAGGGAAATGATTCATCAAAAAAAAGACATAAACATGACTATTGAAACAACAAAAAAATCTGTTGCACGTTGGCACGAAATGCTTAACACACGGGATATGAATATTTTAAATGAACTCTTGGCAGAGGATGTGGTGTTTCGTTCACCTGTCGCGTTTAACCCATATCCAGGTAAGCCTGTAGTAACTTTTATTTTGACCAATGTGATTCAAATTTTTGAAAATTTTACTTACCACCGTGAGTTTTATAGTGAGGATGGCCTCAATGTTGTACTTGAGTTTTCTGCCAATGTTGGCGAGAAAAAGTTAAAAGGGATCGACATGATTCAGTTTAATGAACAAGGTCAGATGATTGATTTTGAAGTCATGCTTCGTCCAAAAAGTGGCTTGGAAGCATTGGCGGCGAAAATGGGTGAGCGCATTATGCAATATCAGCCTTAACTCTGCTGATTTTTAAATGCTCATCACAGAATGATAAAAAGCATGATGAATATTGTCATGCTTTTTGCTTATGAGGCTTAAGCAAACAAATATTGCTAGCGAGATACGGTTTTGTAGATACATTTTTTTAATGGGCATTGTTAGTCAAAGTGAAAAGATTGAAATGATTTGCTGTGGTGCGAAGCGAGGTGAAGGTAAGGTCAATGAATAATGTGATTCATAAAGGGCGTCAGGCTCTTTTAAATTTTGTAGATAATGCTATCGGTGCAGAATTACCACAGCTTTATTATCATCCTGAAGGGCAAATGAAACATGTGCTGCCGAAGTTAAAGCAACTACATGAAAAATATCGCCCTACGCCTTGGCTGTCGAATACCCACGCACATTTACTATATTTTGATGTCATTAAAAAGCGTCAAGTGAAGCTTAAATATGATGCTATAGAGCAGCTGACCATGGCTGATGGAGGGGTAACAGCCATTGCATGGTTGGGTTTGGATTTACCTGCGGATGTGCCAACTGTGGTGCTCATGCATACGATTACGGGAACGCCTGAAAGTATGCGGGAAGTGGTTCGGGATCTTCACCTATATACTGGTTGGCGCATTGCACTGTGTTTAAGACGTGGTCATGCTAATTTACCTATGCCTGTTGCCAAAATAAATTTATTTGGTTCAACCGATGACTTACGTGAACAGATTGCCTTTATTCAGCAGAAATTTCCCGCATCGAGTTTGTATGGCGTCGGTTCATCTGCCGGAACGGGGCTATTGGTCCGCTATTTAGGCGAGCAAGGTGAGGAAACACCACTTAAAGCGGCTTTTGCTTTATGTCCGGGCTATGACACTGAGCTTGGCTTTAAAAATGTTCATCCTTTTTACAGTAAAATGATGACCAAGAAGCTCTTTCAGAAGTTTGTAGAACCCTATTCTGCAACATGGTCAGCAATACCCTCTTTAGTTGAAGTACTAAAAAGTAAAGATCTGGCGCAGTTTGAGCGTGCTTATTTCCAAATGGCGGGTTTTGCCGATTATGAAAGTTATGCCAAATCCACTAACCCAATTTATGTATTTGAAAATCTTAAAATTCCTTTGATGATTTTAAATGCCGAAGATGACCCTGTTTGCCACATTCAAAACTTTGAACCCTATAAAGAATTAATCCGTTCTTTGCCGAATGTTGTGGTGGTAACCACCAAAAAAGGCAGTCACTGTGGTTATTATGAAGGTTTAGTGGAAACCCATTCATGGGCAACCAAATTAATGGCAGATTTTTTAAAGTTATATGCGAACTAAAAAATAGCCTACTTTGGGTAGGCTATTTTTAAGTGTGTGTTACTCAGCTTGTGCGCAACATGCGGTTGTTTGAGGTTTAAGCTTCATCTGTATCAATACTAAAATCAACGATATAGCACTTAGGGTGGCGCCTGCATAAGACACTGCTGCATAGCTTAGGTTGAGATTTAGCACTGCGGCACCTGCAACAGCACCCAAAGCATTTCCAAGATTAAATGCACCAATATTCACTGAAGAAGCGAGGCCTGGTGCATCGTGAGCGACTGTCATAACACGCATTTGTAAAGGTGGTACGACGGCAAAGGCTGCTGCTCCCCAGATGATTAATGCAATCGCTGCGCCAATGGTGGTGGTTGCTAAAATTGGAAATAACAGCATCATCAGCATCAGTAAGACTAAAAAGCCAATCAAGGTTTTATCTAAGGATTGATCTGCAAACTTACCACCGAAATGGTTGCCGATTGAAAATCCGATCCCGATTAAAACCAACATGAAAGTGATAAGCTCAGGACTTGCGTGGGTAAAGACTTTTAAGCTTGGTGCGATATAGGTATAGAGCGCGAACATAGCTCCAGCACTCATGACCGTGGTGAGCAGTGCTAAAACAACAGGCATGCGTGTTAATACTTTTAACTCTGCTCGTACATCAGGTTTTTCGGTCTGTTGCTGATGAGGTAGTGCTTTCCATAATGCCAACATGGTGATGATGCCCAGTAAGGTAATAGCGGCAAAAGACATACGCCAACCGATATTTTGCCCCACCCACGTTGCGAGTGGCACGCCGCCAATATTGGCAATGGTCAAGCCCATAAACATCATAGCAACGGCACTGGCTTGTTTATCTTTCGGCACAACACTCGCTGCAACGACAGAACCTAAGCCAAAAAATGCCCCATGATTTAAGCTAGTCACCAAACGTGCCGCCATTAAACCGAGATAATTGGGTGCAATCGTTGCCAAAATATTACCGATGGTAAAGATTGCCATTAGTAAAATAAGGGCAGTACGTTTAGGAAAACGTGCTAACCATAAGGTCATTAATGGGGCACCAATCATGACGCCAACGGCATAGGCACTAATCAGTAAGCCCGCTTGAGGAATGGAAACCGATAAATCTGCTGCGATTTCAGGCAAAAAACCCATCGGTGAAAATTCTGTTGTGCCAATTGCAAAAGCACCTACGGCTAATGCAATTAATGGAAAATTGAATTTCATATTAAATATCCCACACTGGAGCAAGTTCAGGTGGGTTCACTTCACGTGCATTTCTGTCTAGTGTGGCAATGGCCTGCATCTGTTCTGATGTTAAATGAATGTCTTGAGCTTTTAAGTTACTGGTTAAATGTTCACGTTGGGTTGACGATGGAATTACGGCATAACCCTTTTGCAGCGCCCAAGCGAGTGTCACTTGTGCAACTGAAGCTTGGTGTTGTGCTGCAATATCAGAAAGTATTGGGTCATTTAGCACTTTGCCATAAGCCAAGGTCATATAAGAGGTGACATCAATATTTTGCTGTTTTAAGTAAGTCGCAAGTCGTTCATTTTGAAGATAAGGACTCAGTTCAATTTGATTGGTTGCAATCTGCTCAGCACCTATACTGTCAATAGCTTGTTGAGTAAGCTCAATATTAAAATTAGATACACCAATATATTCAGTCAAACCTTGTTTTTTTGCCTCAAGTAAATGTCCCATTAATTCTGGAATATTGACTCCAAGTGCAGGTGCAGGCCAATGAATAAGTGTGAGGTTAACTGCATCCGTCCTTAATTTAATTAAGCTGTCTTTTAGACTGGGTATCAGTTTGTCGGCAGCATAATTTTCAGTCCAAATTTTCGTGGTTAAGAAAATATCAGCTCGATTGACCTGACTTTCATCGATTGCTTGGCCTACTTCTGCTTCATTACCGTAGATTTGTGCGGTGTCTACAGCACGATATCCAACTTCTAAGGCAGTTTTAACAGAATGAATGACAGTGTCACCTGTCAAACGGAAGGTGCCGACACCAAATTGAGGAACAATCATCAGGAATTCTCTTTTTTTGAGTTGATGCTATTGTGCTGCTAATTTTATTGAAGAAAAATGCATGAGTTTGGGATATATTATTGATTAAAAATCACGAATTCGAATATGCAATGAAATCGACCATTGAGGAGCTGCAGGCTTTTACTGTTATTGTAGATAGTGGCTCTATTATCAAAGCAGCAGAAAGATTAGATCAAACAGCATCTGGTGTCAGCCGCGCATTACAGCGTCTGGAATCTAAATTAAATGTAACCTTGTTGGAACGAACTACCCGCAAAATTAAGCTCACGCAAGAGGGGCAATTGTTTTTAGCAAAAACACGGCGGATATTGAATGATTTGAGCGAAGCAGAAGATTCTCTGCTGAAATTAGATGCAGATACTTCGGGGTTAGTGCGAGTCGATTCAGCAATTTCTTTTATTCTGCATATGATCGTTCCCTTGATTCCAGAATTTAATGCACGTTATCCGCATATACAGATTGAGTTAGTAAATCATGATCAAGTGATTGACTTATTAGAGCATAAAGCGGATGTTGCAATTCGCTTTGGAAAATTAAACGACTCCAGTTTACATGCAAAACTCATCTATAAGAGTCGACTGTGTTTGGTGGCGAGTCCTGAATATCTTCAGCAGCATGGACGTCCGCAAAATGCTGATGGGCTAACCGCACATGCTTTACTTGGATTTAGTCAAATTACCCATATGAATACTTGGCCGATCCAAGTCGCAGGGAAGCCCTTGACGATCCGACCAAATATTAAGGCATCAAATGGTGAAACGATACGTGAGCTTGCGATTCATGGTATGGGCATCGCTTGTCTATCGATTTTTATGTTAGAAAAAGATATTGCAGAAGGGCGATTGGTCCAGCTTTTAGACGATCAAATTGAGCCACATGAACAGCTTATTCATGCTGTCTATTATCAACAAGAGCATTTACCCAAACGTGTTCGTTTATTTATTGAATATTTAGCTGAAAAATTACAAGAATAGTTGTGAGAAAAAACAGTGCATTGTTGGGTACCGATTTTTATTTACATAGAAAAAATAAAAAACCCGACATTTGCCGGGTTTTTTTGATCATTTGTTTGATAAAACTTCGATCTTAGTTCTCTAAAGCTGGTGTTGCAGCGGCAATAGCAGCAGCAACGGCATCATCTTCAGATTGTGCAGAACCTGAGTTTTGTTTAGGTTGAGCAACTTGTGCAGGTTTTTCTGCCGCTTTAGGTGCTTCTGCTTTTGGAGCAGGAGCTTCTGCAGGTGTGGTAGGTTCACGACGAATTTCAGTTGTTGTATTCGGTGTTTCTTCACGAATCACTTCAACTTGCTGCTGAGTTGGTTCTTCAACAACGGGTTGTTCTTCAACTGGTTCTAATTGTGTAGGTACAGATGCTGTTGGTTCAGATGCTACAACTTCAACCTGTTCCTGTTCTTCTTCTTTTGGTGCTTCTTTTTTTACACATGCTGTAAGAAGTAGACCTGTTGCGATTGCACCGCAGATTAAAAGTTTCTTATTCATAATTACACAAAACAAAAAAGTGTGGATTGGATAAATGCATTATAACAGCAAATAAGAATATAGAAATGATAAGAACTTACTCTAAATTTTTATGATAATTGCTGTTACAATAGCCAATTGTTAATTGTTCTATGAATTGATGCGGAATGACTTTGCTTTCTTGGTACAGAGTAAAGTAAAATCGCACAACATTGTAGGCCAATTTAGGCTCCATTGTACGAGAAACTTAATGACCCATTTTATTTTCGTTACTGGTGGTGTTGTATCATCACTAGGTAAAGGTATTTCAGCTGCATCAGTGGCTGCGCTTTTAGAAGCCCGTGGTTTAAAAGTAACCATGGTAAAAATGGATCCATACATTAATGTCGATCCAGGGACTATGAGTCCATTCCAACACGGTGAAGTTTTTGTCACAGAGGATGGTGCTGAAACTGACTTAGACTTGGGTTATTACGAACGTTTCTTGCGTCGTGCGAAAATGACCAAACTGAACAACTTTACTTCAGGACGAGTGTACCAAGATGTCTTGAATAAAGAACGTCGTGGTGACTACCTCGGTGGTACAGTTCAAGTTATTCCACATATTACTGACAATATTAAAGAACGTGTTCTTCGCGCAGGTGAAGGCTATGACGTTGCGATCGTTGAGATCGGCGGTACAGTAGGTGACATTGAATCTCTCCCATTCATGGAATCTGTACGTCAACTTATGGTCGAACTAGGTCATAAGCGCACAATGTTAATGCACTTAACTTTACTCCCATATATTAAGTCAGCTGCTGAATTAAAAACTAAACCAACTCAACACTCTGTAAAAGAGCTTTTGTCGATTGGTATTCAACCAGACATCCTGATCTGCCGTACAGAGCATGATGTTGATGCTGACACTACACGTAAAATCGCGTTATTTACGAATGTTGAAGCTCGTGCAGTTGTGGTGTGTAAAGATGCGCGTTCAATTTACCAAATTCCACGTACTTTCTATGAACAAAACGTTGATGATTTAATCTGTGAACGTTTTGGTTATAACGATCTTCCAGAAGCTGATCTTACAGACTGGGATAACGTTGTAGATGCATTACTGAACCCTGAATACACAGTTCGTGTAGCGATGGTTGGTAAATACGTTGAACTTCCAGATGCATACAAATCTGTAAACGAAGCACTTTTACATGCGGGTATTCAAAACCGTGTGAAAGTTCAAATCGACTACGTCAATGCAGAAGAACTTGAAAGCCAAGATGTAAACGACGTATTAAAAGACGCGGATGCAATCTTAGTTCCAGGTGGTTTTGGTGAACGTGGTACAGAAGGCAAAATGAAAGCGATTCGTTTTGCACGTGAAAACGGTGTACCGTTCCTCGGCATCTGTTTAGGTATGCAGTTGGCTGTGATCGAATATGCGCGCAACGTTGCGGGTATTAGCGATGCAACTTCAACTGAATTTAACCGTTCTACAAAATCACCATTGATTGGTCTAATCACTGAATGGTTAGATGAGCGCGGCGAAGTTCAACAACGTAATGCAGATTCTGACTTAGGCGGCACAATGCGTCTGGGTGCTCAAAAATCTGAATTGGTTGCGGGAACAAAAACTGCACAAGTGTACGGTTCTGAAGAGATCGTTGAACGTCATCGTCACCGTTATGAAATGAACAACCGTTATATCCCAGTGCTTGAAGAAAAAGGCATGAAGATTTCAGGTTATTCTCCAGTACAGCGTCTTGTTGAAACTGTTGAAATTCCTGAACATCCTTGGTTTATTGCTGTACAATTCCATCCGGAATTTACAAGTTCACCACGTGATGGACACCCATTATTCGCAGGCTTTATTGATGCTGCTAAAAAGCAGTACCAAAAAGCGAAATAATGTGTTTTTGACTAAACCAGGAAGAGTTTAAATGTCACAATTAAAACCACAGGAAATTGTACGTTTAGGCGATATACAAATGGCAAATCATTTGCCATTTGTACTATTCGGCGGCATGAATGTACTTGAGTCAAAAGACCTTGCTTTTGAAATTGCTGAAACCTATGTGGATATCTGCAAACGCTTGGATATTCCATATGTGTTTAAAGCAAGTTTTGATAAAGCCAATCGTTCAAGCTTGAACTCTTTCCGTGGCCCAGGCCTGGAAAAAGGAATCGAGTGGTTAGCTGACATTAAAAAACACTTTAATGTGCCGATTATTACCGACGTACATGAACCATACCAAGCTGCGCCTGTTGCTGAAGTTGCGGATATTATCCAGCTTCCTGCATTTTTAAGCCGTCAGACTGACCTTGTTGAAGCGATGGCGAAAACTGATGCCATCATTAACATCAAAAAAGCACAGTTCCTCGCACCACACGAAATGCGTCATATTCTGCATAAGTGTTTGGAAGCAGGAAATGACAAACTGATTCTTTGTGAACGTGGTTCAGCATTTGGTTACAATAATTTAGTTGTAGACATGTTGGGCTTTGACATCATGAAAGAAATGAATGTCCCGGTGTTCTTTGATGTTACGCATGCGCTTCAAACGCCGGGTGGTCGTGCGGATTCTGCAGGTGGTCGTCGTGCACAAATCACGACATTGGCACGTGCAGGTATGGCGACTGGTTTAGCTGGTTTGTTCTTAGAAGCTCATCCAGATCCAGAAAATGCCAAATGTGACGGTCCATGTGCGCTACGCATGTCACAGTTGGAGCCTTTCTTGGCACAGTTAAAAGAACTCGATACCTTGGTTAAAGGTTTCGCAAAGTTAGATACACACTAATTCGATACACATTGATGCGTCACTTTTGACGCATCATTTTTATTAATCAACTGAGGAATTGTTCATGAGCCAAATCGTTGACATTCGTGCACGTGAAATTTTGGACTCTCGTGGTAACCCTACCATCGAAGCAGACGTAATCTTAGCCTCTGGCGTTGTAGGCCGTGCATGTGCACCATCTGGTGCTTCAACTGGTTCTCGTGAAGCTTTAGAACTTCGTGACGGCGACAAAGCTCGTTACTTAGGTAAAGGCGTTAAAACTGCGGTTAACAACGTTAACACAGTAATTCGTGATGCATTGTTGGGTAAATCAGTATTCGAACAAAAAGACATTGATAACACAATGATCGCGCTTGACGGTACTGAAAACAAAGAAAAATTAGGTGCGAACGCAACTTTAGCGGTATCGCTAGCTGCTGCACGCGCTGCTGCTGATGAAAAGAAAATTCCACTTTTCCAATACATCGCAGACCTTCGTAATAACAGCATTTTGACTATGCCTGTTCCAATGATGAACATCCTAAATGGTGGTTCACATGCGGACAACAACGTAGACATTCAAGAATTTATGATTGAGCCAGTTGGCTTCACTTCATTCTCTGAAGCTTTACGCGCTGGTGCTGAAATTTTCCATTCTTTAAAATCAGTTTTAAAGAAACAAGGTCTAAATACTGCAGTTGGTGATGAAGGTGGTTTTGCACCGAACCTTCGTTCTAACGAAGAAGCAATTACAGTAATTCTTGAAGCAATTGAAAAAACTGGCTACAAAGCAGGTTCTGATATTATGCTTGCGCTTGACTGTGCATCTTCAGAATTCTACAAAGATGGTCAATACATCCTTGCAGGTGAAGGCAATAAAGCATTCACAAGCAACCAATTTGCTGACTACCTTGCTGGTTTTGCAAAACAATACCCAATCATCTCAATTGAAGATGGTTTGGACGAGTCTGATTGGGAAGGTTGGTCTTACCTCACTTCAATCCTTGGCGACAAAATCCAATTGGTTGGTGATGACCTATTCGTTACGAATCCTAAGATTCTTCAACGTGGTATCAATGAAAAAGTGGGTAACTCTATCCTGATCAAGTACAACCAAATCGGTACGTTGACTGAAACTCTAGATGCAATTTACCTTGCAAAAGCAAATGGTTACACTACAGTAATTTCACACCGTTCTGGTGAAACTGAAGATTCAACTATTGCGGATCTTGCAGTAGGTACAGCAGCGGGTCAAATCAAAACTGGTTCACTTTGCCGTTCTGACCGTGTAGCGAAATATAACCAATTACTTCGTATTGAAGAATTGACTAATGCTGCATATCGCGGTAAAGCTGAGTTCAAAGGTTTGAACTAAGCAGATCATGCTATCTATGTTAAATGTATTTGACTCCAAAGCGAGTAAAGCATTGTTGGGCCTTGCGATCTTTTTGATCGCAGGGTTTCAATATTTATACTGGTTCGGTGAAGGTGGTTATCATCAACATCAACAACTGAGTCAGAAAATACAACAACAAGTCGAACTCAATGACGAATTAAAAGAACGAAATCGCGTGCTTGCCGCTGAAGTATACGATTTAAAAAATGGCGTTGAAGCTATTGAAGAGCATGCTCGTCTAGATTTAGGTTTAATTAAACCGCATGAAACTTTCGTACAGATGAGTACGATCAGTACTCAGTACAAACCAATTTATATTGATCCAAACGCAAAAGTAGACCTACGTACCAATGAGTCAGAACCAGCCGAACTTCCACCCGAACCTTAAATTGTGGGCTATTATTCCTGCTGCTGGTTCAGGAAGTCGATTTTCTAAAACTGAACTAAAACAATATCAAAACATTGCGGGTCTAACTGTGCTTGAACATACAGTTGCACGTCTCAACCAATTGCCGTTGACGGGTTATGTATTGGCTATAGGTGAGCAAGATAATGTTGCTCAGACCTTGGCACTCACTAATCAAGAGAAGGCTCATTTTTGTTTAGGCGGTGCAGAGCGTGTGCATTCTGTACTCAATGCATTGCAATATCTATCTTCGATTGCCAATGATGATGATTGGGTATTTGTTCATGATGCAGCACGACCATGTGTCTCACAATTGAGTTTAGAAGATTTAGTTCAATCGGCAGTCGATTCAGAGCTAAGTGCGATTCTCGCCATTCCAGTGCGCGATACTTTAAAGCGAGTTGAAGCGGCGCCACTTATATCAACAACGGTAGATCGTTCAACTTTATGGCAAGCGCAGACACCACAAATTGCCAAATTGGGTGTGCTGAAAAATGCCATTGAACAAGCGCTTGCCGCTGGTGCGACCATCACAGATGAAGCAAGTGCCTTAGAGTTTGTCGGTGAGCATGTCAATGTCGTGCAAGGTCGTTCGGACAATATTAAAATTACCTATCCTGATGACTTGGAATTGGCACGTTTAATTTTAGCGTCTCAAGTGAATAGATGATTATTTCAAGGAATATTTAAGGGACAGTGATTTTTACTGTCGCTTTAATCTATAATTCCCGCATCCTTTTTAGATCTGTTTCGCAATGATCCCTTCTCAACAGTATCGTTTTTTACGTCAGTCATTACGTGATGGCCGCAGTATAAAACACGATTCTTCTCGATGGGCTAAACTTCATTTAGACCCGTGGTTACTTTGCTTCTTGGTACTCAATGCAATATTGGGGCTGATGGTTGTCTATAGTGCGACCGCGGAAGATTCGGGAATGGTACTACGCCAAGCCACAAGTTTTGGTGTGGGCTTTATTGTGATGTTGATCTGTGCGCAAATTCCCCCCAAAGTTTACCAATCTATGAGTCCGTACTTATATGCCATCGGTATATTTTTACTGTTGTTGGTTCTGGTCATTGGTGAAAAAAGGATGGGGGCGAAACGCTGGATTAGCTTGCCGGGTATCGGCAGTATGCAGCCGAGTGAGTTTATGAAATTTGCCATGCCACTCATGATGGCGTGGTATTTTGCGCGAAAACCTTTTCCACCGAAATTTTTACAAATCGTCGGGGCATTAATTTTATTATTGATTCCATTTGCATTGGTCGCTTTACAGCCTGACTTGAATATCGGTTTGATTATTCCGGGTATTTTTGTTTTATTTTTAAGTGGTATGTCTTGGCGTTTAATTGCAGGTGCTTTAACCGCCTTTGCAATTGCAGCACCTGTACTTTGGATGTTTTTTTTACAGGAATATCAGAAAAAACGTGTACTGACGTTATTTGACCCTGAATCTGACGCGCTTGGTGCAGGTTGGAACATTATTCAATCTAAAATTGCCATTGGATCAGGTGGTTTAATGGGTAAGGGTTATACCGAAGGGACGCAGTCGCACTTGGGCTATCTGCCAGAGCATCATACTGACTTTATCATGTCGACCTATGCTGAAGAGTTTGGTTTTATTGGTGTATTTCTTTTATTTAGTTTATTTACAGCAATTATTGTTCGCTGTTTGATTATTGGACTAAATTGCTTCCATAATTTTGGACGACTCTATGCAGGAGCGATAGGATTAACTTTCTTCTTTTTTGTATTTTTAAACTCGGGTATGGTCAGTGGGATTTTACCGGTAACAGGTGATCCACTACCGTTGATGAGTTATGGTGGTACAGCTGTAATTGCGATGCTCGCAGGGATGGGGATTGTGATGTCGATTCATACGCATCGTTAAATTTTAAAGCTGGAATTAATCCGGCTTTTTTTATATTTTAAATTTTGGCATTTAAAAAATGGAAGCTGATGTTGATAGATATTTTTCGTGATTCTGAATCGATGTTGGATGAGCTATATAACGAGTTAAATCATTCAGCATTTATTGGTGGCGTGCAGCGACTTGATTTAGTCTATGAATGTTGTGAATTATCCATGGAGCATGGTGAAGCCATTTTACAACTTTTAGAATCACGCCAAGATATATCTGCACTCGCATTATTTTGAATTCAATTTGAAGCTGTGGTGAGGGCATATTGGTTACTAATGGTTGCCTCTAATATAGAAATTCAGAAATTTGAAATTCAACGAGAAGAAGAGTTGCTTCAGAATGTGAAAATTCCTACCGCAGCTGAAATGATTACAAAGTTAGAAAATGTTGTAGAAATTAAGCATATTGTTGAAATGTTTAAAGAGTTTAAGTTCTATTCGTTAAAGCATTTGCATTCAATTGTGCATACTGGTCGAAACTCATTAATTCAGCGAATAGCTGGGTTGGCGGATGCTCAGCGCATAATAATAGTGAAGCAAGTCAATGGATTTATCATAATGGCAGCTCAAAATTTTGCTAAGGCATGCCGCTAAAGAAAAATATATTCATCATATCCATGAAAAATTTAGAGGCTGTTTTCAAATGCAAGACGATATTACAGCAGAAAAAAAAGCCGAAATTGATCGTAAATATAATAAAGCCCTCAAGTGAGGGCTTTATTTAGATATTAATTAATGTAGGAACCATGTGTAGTAGCCCCACAGCATAAGTGGCCAAGCGAGGAGGGGGCTAAAAAGCCATTTCCAGAACCAATGGTGTGGCGTAAAACCCACACCATGCACAAAACCACCTGAAATACCTATCATGATGAACATCAGCGCTCGATGGCTATATCCACCATTGTCATCCAGCATGGCAGCAGGATGTACAAGTAACACGGCTGCCAAAGGAAAAGCTAACAGGCAGGAAATGACCATTGCAAATTTATTTGGCTTCTTTTCTACAAGTGGTTTTTCTACAGCAGCATCAGTCATTTGTTATTCCTCATCTAGATCTTGATGATGTTCGATGTAAAGCGCACTAAGTACACCTGCAAAACATGCCATCAAAATACCGAGAATCCAAGCAAAATACCACATCGTCTTTTCTCCTTAGACACAGCCTTAGTATAGGCTGTGTGAATTCTCTTCAATATGTTTGTTAGTCACTACACCCCACATCTTGTAGTAACACCAAGTTGTGTAGCACAGGATAATTGGGACAAAAATACACGCGGCAACTGTCATCACAGTCAGGGTGTTTTTACTTGATACCGCATCCCACATAGTCAAACTTACAGTTGGGTTGATGCTCGATGGCATAAGGAAAGGGAACAATGCAAAACCAGCAGTTAAGATTGCGCCAATGACTGCCAAGCTTGAACCAAGGAAGCTAAAACCTGCTTTACCTTTACCTGCGGCAAGGATAATGATCAAAGCACCTAAAATTGCCATGATTGGCGCAATCATAGTAATAGGATAAATACTATAATTGTTCATCCAACCTGGATTGGCATTGGTGATCACTTCTTTAGCCAATGGGTTAGCAACGCCATTCGTGTCAAATGGTTGCACTAATGTGTAGCCTTGGATATTACCGAAGTATAACCATGCGCCTGCAAGTAAGAAGCAAACCAAGAATACGATACCCATAAGCTGAGTCGCTTTTGCTGAGCGAGCACGTAGGTCGCCGTCTGTACGAAGCATGAGCCATGCACCACCATGTGCACAAAGCATAGATAAACTCACGATACCGCAAACTAAAGCAAATGGGTTAAGCAGTGCAAAGAAGCTACCTGTATAAGTTGAGCGAACAGTTTCGTCCATAGTGAATGGAACACCAAGGAACATATTACCAAACGCAACACCAAATACGAGGGCAGGAACGGCACCACCAATTGCTAAACCCCAGTCCCAAGAATTACGCCACTTGGTATTTTCGAGTTTAGAACGGTAGTCAAAACCGACTGGACGTAAGAAAAGGGCGAAGAGTACCAGTAACAGTGCCCAGTACATGCCTGAGAATGCAGTCGCATATACCATTGGCCATGCTGCAAACAGTGCACCACCGGCAGTAATAAACCACACTTGGTTACCGTCCCAGTGTGGGGCAATCGTATTGATTGCCGCACGACGTTCTTCGTCTTTTTTACCTACGAATGGCATGATCGCCATTGAGCCCATATCGAAGCCATCGGTGAGGGCGAAGCCGATCAGTAGGACACCGACTAATACCCACCAAATGATTTTGAGTAATTCATATTCGATCATGCTTGAGCCTCCTCATTTGCCTTTTTTGCAGCTTCAAGTTTCTCGAAGTGGTATTTACCAGTATGTAGAGAACTTGGGCCAAGGCGTGAGAATTTAATCATTAAGTACATTTCAATGATCAGCAGTACAGTGTAGAACGCTGCTAATGCAAGGATAGAACCCCATACATCACCTGTACTTAAGCTAGAAGCTGAAAGATGTGTAGGTAGAACTTCACCAATGGTCCATGGTTGACGACCAACTTCGGCAACATACCAACCTGTTTGTGCAGCAATCCAAGGTAATGGTAGAGCAAACAAAGCAAACTTTAATAACCAAGGTTTGTTTTCTGCATTACGTTTACCGACAGCAAAGGTAGCAAGTACGAACAGAAGGAGCATTAAGAAGCCAGAAGCAACCATTGCACGGAATGCCCAGAACAAGCTTGGAACATGTGGAATAGTGTCTTTTGCAGCTGCTTTGATTTGTTCGTCAGAAGCATCGACAACTTTGTCTGTGTATTTTTTCAGAAGCAAACCATAACCCAAGTCTTTTTGAGACTCAGCAAATGCTGCTTTAAGTTCAGGAGAAGTATCGCCTGCACGAAGTTGTTCTAACTGTGAGTAAGCCACCATACCGTTACGAATACGTGCTTCGTGTTGAACGATCAGATCTTTAATACCTGTTACTTCTTTATCAGTTGAACGTGTTGCGATAATCCCCATGACATAAGGAATTTTGATCGCGTAGTCAGTAGACATGGTTTCTTTATTTGGAATACCAAACAAAGTAAATGGCGCTGGAGCTGGGTGAGTGTCCCATTCAGCTTCAATCGCAGCAAGTTTAGTTTTTTGTACATCACCAATTTCATAACCAGATTCATCACCCAGTAAGATCACCGAAAGTGTAGAAGCTAAACCAAAGATTGCAGCGATAGCGAATGAACGACGAGCAAATGGCAAGTCACGTTTTTTTAATAAGTAGTAACTTGAAATGGCTAGTACGAAAATTGCGCCAGTCACATAACCAGCAGATACGGTATGTACGAATTTAACCTGAGCTACAGGGTTGAAAATCAGTGCACCGAAGTCCACCATTTCCATACGCATGGTTTCATAGTTAAATGCGGAACCGACAGGATTTTGCATCCAACCATTGGCCACTAAAATCCATAGTGCAGACATGTTCGAGCCAAGTGCAACTAACCAAGTTACAGCCAAATGCTGAACTTTAGATAGGCGATCCCAGCCGAAGAAGAATAAACCAATAAATGTTGATTCAAGGAAGAATGCCATTAGACCTTCGATGGCTAATGGTGCACCGAAAATATCACCGACATAGTGTGAGTAATACGCCCAGTTAGTACCGAACTGAAACTCCATGGTCAAACCAGTAGTAACACCTAATGCGAAGTTAATACCGAAGAGTTTTCCCCAAAATTTAGTCATGTCTTTATAAATTTCTTTGCCAGAAATCACATAGGTGGTTTCCATGATGGCAAGAATAAAAGCCAGACCTAAAGTCAGTGGAACAAAAATAAAGTGATACATCGCGGTCATTGCAAATTGGAACCGCGAAAGATCGACCACGCTTTCAGAAATCATCAACGTGTCTCCTTGATTTGGGAAGGACTGCCAGCAATATGCTCGGCAACTTGATTGTCAAAGTTTTTAGGGATAGTAGGGGCGTCAAACCAGATGTTTTTAATGATCATTAAAATAATCACTTTAATTATTAGTATTGCGGTTATTTCTCTGACCACACGACGATTTAAATCTTTGAATTTTAAGCTCATGGAGATAAGCCTATTCTTTAAACTTGTACTATATTATTAACAAATATATACAAAAAGCAAATAGGTTGAACAGTTAAAATAAAAATATATTATTAAGTAATTTAAATACAATCACTTATAGTACTTATTAGTTAAAAAATAAACTAATTTTTTTATTTTAATACTTGACTAAAACACTTGTGTTTAATTATTTTAAATCCGACTAAAACGCTTATATTTATATTTTAAATTCTGACTAATTTACTATATTTACTAAAAGTTACATTATTAATAATGAGAATCCTTATTGAGTGAATAAGATTTTTATTTGTTATGTTTAAGTTTTGCTAAAAAAATGGGCTATTGATGTAGTGCTGTTAAATGATCTCTATATGGTTAATGTTAAAGAGGCTGGACTAAGTTTTTTAAATACTTTTTAAATATTTGATACATGATGAACTTAGCTTATTTTAGTCCTGAGACATTACATTTGAGAAAAAAAAGACATACCGGAGTATGTCTTTTGGGGGAGATATTGCAGCTTAGAAGTCGTAACGTAGACCAAGAGAAAGTGCAGTTGCATTTTCATCACCGATCCCTGAAATACCGTTACCGAAGCTACGACCTTCTTTCCAAGGGTTGAGTATAGAGTTTTTGTCGTTAAGCACAGTTGCTAGGTTGCCGTATACGCGTAAAGTGCTATCTAACTTATGTTCTACACCCACACCGATCAAGCTTGCATTGGCATCATCAGCATCGACGTCACGGTAGAAGTATTCACCGCGTACTGAGGTTTTAGGCGTTACTTTATATTCGCCAGCTACACCAAAAACTTGAGCATCTGGGTTGGATGTATCGTTGTCGTGTTTAGCAATTTGGTATAGAGCACCCAAGTTAAATTCTTCAGTTAACTTATATGCACCGGCAATACGGAATGCATCTCGACTTGCGCCACCTGCTGCATTTGCTGCATTTTCATCATACTTTTCGTATGCTGCTGCAAAATCAATTGGACCTTCTTTATAGGTTAGAGCAAGGTCATAGGCTTTGTTATCATCTTTGCCTTCGCCATCTGCGTCACGGTCAATTTGTGTACCTGAATGCATCGACATTGCAGCTAATATATTGAAACCACCGCCAAATTTTGGAGATTTATATTCAATGGTGTTTTCATTACGTTCATCAAATTTTAAGTTGCCTACACGTGTTACGTTACGAACGTCACCAACCATGTCACCGAAGAAGTTCACAGGGCTACGTGCGACTTTAAATGGGCTGTCAAAACGACCTACACGTGCTTGACCATAAGTTGAACTTTTTAAACCCACGAATGTGTCACGTGTTGAAAAATCTACACCTTTACTGTCTTGGCTACCGCTTGCAAAGTTTACTTCTTGCTCAATTTGAGCGAATACGTTGAGGTCATCATTAATTTTTTGATCTACTTTGAAGCCTAATCGTGAAGCGTTAGAAGAAAGACCAACTTCGTTGTAATCTTTACCATCATCTAGATAGTCAAGAGAGACATGTGCACGGCCATAAATTTTTACATCTGCAGCTGATGCCATCATTGGTGTAAGAATTGTTGCCCCGATTGCTAATGCACATAGAGTTTTTTTCATTTGAAGCTCCAGAAGACTTTTCCAGTCATATCAATATGTTTTATCAGTAGCTTGGATAGAAGTAATTTCGCTATCTAATGGCGCTAAGTATTCATTACAAATAAGACAGTTCTATTAAGGAAATATTTCAAAACGGTGAAAGGTGATTTTTGGTTTAAATTGTTTTTATATTTATAAAAATGAATATTTATTAAGTGTTTATAGTTGAATTGAACATTAAGTTGTTTAAAGCTAAAAATAGTTAGCGTAATAGTGTAGATATAAAAAATGGAGCCGAAGCTCCATTGATCATCACTTTAAACTCAATTGAACTTAAAGTGCTGCTTTGATTTTTTCGCCAATGGCTTTAATTTTTTCCATATCGCCCATTTGTGCGGCATGTTTACCTAATTCATGCACCGAAGTCGGAATTAGGTGGAAATGCACGTGCGGAACAGTTTGACCCGCAGCAGCGCCAGACAACTGCATCAATACGATACCTTTCACGTCTAAAGCTTTTTCCATTGCTTTCGCAACTTTTTGAGCAACCTGAATGGTATAAGCAGCCGCTTCTGGATCTAAATCAAGCAGCGTAATAGCAGGGGTTTTAGGAATTACGAGCGTATGACCTTCGGCCTGTGGCATGACATCCATAAAAGCGAGTACTTGATCATCTTCATAGACTTTAAACGCAGGAAGTTCTCCGCGTAAAATCCGAGCAAAAATATTTTGATCATCATAAGTCATTGCTAAATTCCTTGAGCGAATTGAATCGTAATTATTTACAGTTCAATTCTTTCTGACGATCTTTGATCGCGTCAAGTCGTTGTTGCTCTTTTTCTGAAAATTTAGGCTTAGTTGTGTAGCAATTGTCATTGCCGAACTTCGCTTTAGCGTCAGGATCTTTAAAGCAGAAACCTTTCGATGCATAAATCACGTCATGGTCATTTTTCAACTTTTGGCATTCTTGCTCAGATGCTAAAACAGCAGTAGAAGCCCCGATTAAAGTTACAGCACCTAGCAAAGTTGCAAGGGTAAATTTGTTCATGCGAGTTTCCTCTGTCATTTGTAACAATGTGTGTTATGACACTAGAGTACAATATGATGGTTATTTATCGTTATTCAATGGCGAGTTATTACTCAATTGTAATTTTACTCCATTTTTCATACATAATCATAGCGCTTGAAAAATCACTGTTTTCTTCAGCTTGATCGCTTGATGCTTGGATTAAATTTTGCGTCAAAGAGAGCACAGGGGCTGAAAGTTTTGCTTGTCGTACCAGATCAACAGCAATTCCCGTATCTTTGGCAAGTAATGGAAGTGCAAAGGTTAATGGGAAGCTACGATTCAGTACGCGCTGCGGTAAAACTGTTTCAGTCACATTACTTTTACCGCTCGACGCATTAATACAATCGAGTGCTTCATGTAAGTCCACGCCATGCGCTTTTAAGGTGGTGAATCCTTCAGCAACTGCACAAAGATTTACAGCCATTAACATGTTGTTTACAGCTTTAACGGCAAAACCCGCACCTGGTTCACCCACATGTTTAATCAGTTTGCCAAATGTTTGGATCGCAGGTAATGCACGTTCAAAGGCTGCTTTGTCACCACCAATCATGACGGTTAATGTTCCCGTTTCAGCGCCAATGGTTTGTCCACTCACAGGGGCATCTAAGAATGCAACATTTTGCTGCTTTAAGGCAGCAGCGAGTTTTTTTGCAGATTCTGGCACACCGCTAGTACAGTCGACCCAAATCGAGCCTGATTTCAGCGTCACACTCGCAATTAAATTTTCAACATCTTGGCTGATGGGTAGGCATGAAAAAACAACATCCGCTTGTACTGCTTGCTCTAATGCAACCGCTTGCGTACCAAATTGAGCAGCATGTTGCTCTGCCTTGGTAAAGTTTCGATTCCAGACATAAACCGTGTTGAACTGTTTTGGTAGGTGCGCTGCCATACGGTAACCCATTGCGCCCAATCCGATAAATGCAACTGACTGAATCATCTTTACCCTCTAAATTTTTTATTTCAATAAACTGGATCTTTGTGTAAGCCACTGGGTCAAAGTTGGCCAAAATTGATTGGCACTTTTTTGACTCGACATCAGGCCGAGGTGACCACCGGGAATGAGAGTAAACGTGACATCTTGACTACTTGTCAATTCGCCTAAAGGACTTGCTGCATCAGCAGTAACGATTTGATCGCTAGAACCCGCGCCAATCAATAAAGAGCAGTGGATATTTTTTAATTTAATAACTTTATCTTTCAATTGAATAATGCCGTTTTTAAGTGGATTTTGTAGCCAAACATTGAACACCATGTCTTGGTTAATGCCACCCGGATAGTCAATCATGTGATTGAGAAAATCGCCCATGGTTGCATGTTCATACAGGTCATGCAGATTATCTAAGTTAGATAGAAATTGTTTTTGGCTTTTGAACCAACCCATTGGATCAACGATTTTAAATCCAATCGCATTGAGTACGCCCGGTGTATGGATAAAATGTTTAGGAATTTTCCCTGTGTAGACCTTATCTTGTAAATTCTTACTACGTGAAAGCAAGCGATTGGTTTTTTGAAATAGCTTTCCGATACGACCTGAGGCATAGCTATCAATCGGCGCGCCCATCACCATTAGATTTTTAACATGTTCAGGTTGATGTAATGCTGTATACAGCGTGACAAAGACTCCAGCCATACTCCAACCGTGTAGCGAGATGTATCGACTATCTGCATGCTCACAAATTTGATCAATACAATGTGGAATCACATCATCAATAAACGATAGAAAATTTAAGAAACGATCTTGATAGTTTAATTTTCCCCATTCCAACAAATAGACATCAAATCCACTATGTTGAAAATGTTTCACCAATGAGCGATATGGATACAAATCATAAATCGCCATATTGATGGCCAGTGGAGCAACAAACACTAAGGGTTCTTTGTATTTACGATCAGGCGAAGCGTAATACCGAACTTTTGCATGTTTATATTCAGTAATTACTTCATAGGGTGTCGATTGAGAAAGGACCAGCGATTTTGCATTAAACACACGTGTAGACAAGTGTTTAATTTTCTTTTGCTGCGCCAGAAATTTCTGTTTGAAAGGATGCATAACTGTCAATTGCCTAAGTCCTTGTAGGATTGGTCGAAGTCTAAGCGATAATTTCGTATTTTACCTTGACCTTAAATAGCTTAGACGCTCAAAATATTGGCAATTCTTCACAAAGGCAGTTCTTCGCAACTGAGTAATACAGATGAGCCAACAAGACGACATCGAATACCAATTAGAGACTTTAGCGATTCGTACAGGTCATATTCGTACTTTTGAGGGTGAACATAGCGAGCCAATTTTCCTGACTTCATCATTTGTTTGTGAAAGTGCAGCAGATGCCGCAGCAAAATTTTCAGGTCAAATTGAAGGCAATACCTATTCACGTTATACCAATCCAACTGTACAAGCGTTCGAAAAACGTTTAGCTGTTTTGGATGGTGCTGAAGCCGCAGTTGCGACAAGTTCGGGTATGGCAGGCGTACACGCGATCACTTTGGCATATTTAAAAGCTGGCGATCATGTGGTGTGTTCACGTGCTGTCTTTGGTTCGATCATTTCTCTGTTCGAAAAATATGTCATCAAATTTGGTGTTGACGTTACTTTTGTTGATTTGGAAGATTTAGATGCTTGGAAACAAGCGATTCGCCCAACTACACGCCTCTTGTTTATTGAAACACCGTCAAACCCATTAGCTCAAGTAGGGGATTTACAAGCCATTGCTGATATTGCACATGCGCATGGGGCATTATTTGCAGTCGATAATACTTTCTGTACACCGGTGTTACAGCAACCGATTAAATTCGGTGCGGACCTCGTGATCTATTCATCAACAAAATATATTGATGGTCAAGGTCGCGCGCTCGGTGGTGCAGTTGTAGGTAGTGCAAAATTGATGGAAGAGATTACAGGTGTTATTCGTACACTGGGTAACTCGATGAGTCCATTCAATGCATGGATCTTCCTGAAAGGCCTAGAAACTTTAAGCTTACGTATGAAAGCCCACTGTGCAAGTGCTCAAACTTTAGCTGAATGGTTAGATGCGCACCCGAAAGTTGAAAAAGTGTACTATGCGGGACTTCCAAATCACGAAGGTCATGAGTTGGCGAAAAAGCAACAAAAAGGCTTTGGCGGAGTTGTATCGTTTGTTGCCAAAGGCGAACGTGAAGGCGCTTGGACAGTGATTGATAATACTAAGTTCCTTTCTATTACAAGTAACTTGGGTGATGTAAAGTCAACAATTACCCATCCTGCAACGACTTCTCATGGCAGAATGTCAGCAGAAGCGAAAAAAGCAGCAGGGATTAGCGAAGGTTTAATTCGCGTATCTGTTGGTTTAGAAGATATTAATGATATTATTCGCGATCTTTCACGCGGTTTAGATCTTATCTAAAGTGAATTCATCAGTTTTGTTCGGAGATTTTTATGAACATTAATATGCTCATGCAGCAAGCTCAACGCATGCAAAAAGAAGTTGAGAGCAACATTAAAAAAGCGAAGGAAGAGCTTGCACAAGTTGAAGTTCACGCTGAAGCAGGTGGTGGTCTGGTTAAAGTTACTATGACTGCGCGTCATGTGGTGAAACGTATTGAAATCAATCCTGAACTACTTCAAGATGATCCAGATATGATTGAAGATTTAATTGCAGCGGCAATGAATGATGCTTCACGTCAAGCTGAAGTGATTTCAGAAGAAAAACTGAAATCTGCAAACTCGGGTATGGGGCTTCCACCAGGCCTTTCAGGTTTATTCTAAGGAATACGTTAAATGTTTAGTGATCGTTTTGATCAACTTGTACAGGCATTGCGTATTTTGCCAAGCGTTGGGCCAAAGTCGGCTCAACGAATGGCACTGCACTTAATCATGAAAAATAGGGAGGGTGCTGTTGGTCTGGCACATGCCTTGACTGAAGCAACCAACTATATTCATGAATGTTCCATTTGCCATTCATTGACTGAAGATGAAGTGTGCAACATATGCGTCTCGTCAGAACGTGATGATCAACTGCTTTGTGTGGTTGAATCTCCCGCAGATGTCATGGCAATCGAGCAAAGTGGCAGTTTTAGAGGGAAATATCATGTATTGGGTGGACATTTGTCGCCACTCGATGGTATTGGCCCCGACGAAATTGGTATTCCATATTTAATTCAACGACTAAGTGATGGTAAAGTGCAGGAAGTGATCTTGGCGACCAATGCAACGGTTGAAGGTCAAGCGACAGCACATTATTTGGTTGAAGCGACTAAACATTTACCAATACAAATGACCCGTATTGCACAGGGAGTACCACAGGGTGGTGAGCTTGAATATGTGGATAGTCATACCTTAAGTCAGGCCGTGCATAACCGAATGCGAATGAAGTAACTATAGAGCGAAACTCGTTTCGCTTTGTATAATTTTCACCTAATTATTTATACTTAATAACGATTAAAGTTTTTGTTTACAATGAATAAAAAAGCCAATTAAAGGAAATAAGTCACTAAAATAACGTTTTTCCTTATAGATAAATAATATATATCAGTTAATATAAGCTCATAGAGCATCTAAAATTAGACTCAGCAACTTATGTATCAATTCATTCAAAATCAGCCAGATTTAAATTCTGTTTTAAATCTTATGGACCAAAGCTCGATTTACGGACTCGACACCGAGTTTATAAAAGTAGATACCCTGTGGCCCAAACTTGGACTTTTCCAAATTAATGTACAAAATCAGGTGTATTTACTTGATGGTACAACCCTCGATTTAACCCAATTCTGGCAAAAATTATTTGCGGCTCAGCAAAACATTTTTCATGCATGTAGTGAAGATATCGACCTGATTTATCACTATGCACAGCATAAGTCTTTAGAAAATGTCTTTGATACCCAAGTTGGGATGTCATTTTTAGGGTATGGCTTACAAGTCAGCTATCAAAATGCCTTAAAAACTATGCTCGATGTAGATATAGATAAAGATCAGACACGTTCAGATTGGTTGGCTCGTCCACTCAGTGCCGAGCAATTGAACTATGCAGCGAATGATGTACATTATTTAATGAATTTAAGCCATACGATTCAGAATGAATTGGCTGCGAAAAGTTTATTAAATTGTGTGCTTGAGGACTGCAAAAATTTAACTTATGAAATTGGCACTGAAACGCCGATCCATATGCTGTATCACGATATTGGTAATTATCGACATTCACGTCGTCAGCTCATGCAAATTCAGCAATTGGCCGTTTGGCGTGAGCAAATGGTGAAAGCCTTAAATCAGCCACGTAGCTTTATTCTTAAAAACTCAACCATCATTGATATGGTAGAAAAAAATCCAAAAAATAATTTTCAATTGAGTGCAGTGAAAGACATTCGTCCGAACATTGTGCGTGAGCATGGTAAAATTATTTTAGATTTGTTGAAGTTTTTACCAGAACAAGCTGAATGGCCGCTGCGTATGGCACGTCCAATTCGTCATTCGTCTCAGGATATTGGTTCGCGCGTCGATACCGTTATTCAGCGTGCAGTACAAGAAACCTCTGTGCCTAAAGAAGTTTTAATGCGTAAAAAATGGTTAAATGCTTTGTATCAGCATGTGGTTTTTCATAATGATGAACAAGATTTACCGAGCTATTTGTTGGGCTGGCGCTATGATTTGCTGACGAAGCCTTTAATTGAAGTACTGCATGCCGATGAAAGCTATCTTTCTGGTCAAATGAAAGTGATGGAATAAGTTCTGATTGATTAAAGAACTATCACTTATACAAATTCACGACTGATGCGTTAATAAACACTAATGTATCAGTCTTTTTTTTGATGTATCCTTTGCCTTGCGTTTAATGAGTATTGATTCAATTATGTACTGTTCTATCTACAAATCGAGCAAAAAAGATGAAATGTATCTTTATATTGCTCGTCCTGAAGTTAATGAAAACGAAACTGAAGCGACAGATCCGCTTGCAGTAATGCCTGATGCTTTACGTACAGCGTTTGGTCGTGCCACATTTGTCATGGATCTAGAACTTAGTGAATCACGCAAACTTGCACGTGTGAACGTATTGCATGTCATAGATTCAATTGAAACAAAAGGGTTCTTTATTCAAATGCCTCCAGAAGGTTTAATTGACCCAAATGCAGTTGAGCCAGAAGGCTTGCGCGGCGCTTAAGTTAATTCAGGAGTTGTGATAATGAATGGTGTAGTATCGGTATTGGACTCAATTCCTGAAAGCAGTATTGCAATTACGGTTTACCTAGGTGGGGCTGTAATTGCTTTGTTGTGTTGGTATGGGCTGATGAAGCGCTTACCCAAAACGATCGGTGCCATTGGTTGGCTTATCGTATTTGCTATTTTATTAACACCAACCGTTTCTGAAGGTTCAAATGCAGCGATCGCACCTGCGATTTTTGGTTTGATTTTTGGTGTATTAACAAAAGATCAGCCATTGGTTTGGTTGAATCTATCGCTGATTCTCTTTGTGGTGGGTATTGGTTTAGTCCTTGGATATTTTTGGACAAAATACAATGCAGCGAAACCACAGCACGTTGTAAACAAGAAAATTTCACCGCTTTAAATAAAAAAATAAGGTTATGTCATGTCTGTTGAAACTCAACAATTTACTGGTACAGATCAATATATTGCGACCGATAGCTTAAAACTTGCAGTAAAAGCTGCACGTTCATTGCAAAAGCCACTTTTGGTTAAAGGTGAGCCGGGGACAGGTAAAACACTTTTAGCCGAACAAGTGGCTGAAAGTTTAGGCCTTAAGCTCATTACTTGGCATATCAAATCGACGACCAAGGCTCAACAAGGTTTGTACGAGTACGACGCCGTATCTCGTCTGCGTGATAGTCAGTTGGGTGATGACCGTGTTTATGACATCAAAAATTATATTAAGCCGGGTAAGCTTTGGGAAGCATTCACTAGTGAAGAACGTTGTGTACTTCTAATTGACGAGATTGATAAAGCAGATATCGAATTCCCTAATGATTTGCTGCATGAACTCGATAAAATGTCATTCTTTGTGTATGAGACGGGTGAGACAATTACGGCTACACAACGTCCAATCGTGATCATTACTTCAAATAATGAAAAAGAACTTCCAGATGCCTTCTTGCGTCGTTGTTTCTTTCATTATATTGAATTCCCTGACGAAGCAACCATGCGTGAAATCATCGATGTACATTTTGAAAATATTTCAAGTACCTTGGTTTCTGAAGCACTACAAATCTTCTTTAAATTACGTCAAATTCCGGGTTTAAAGAAACCGCCTTCAACCTCTGAGTTGATTGATTGGTTGAGTTTGCTGATGGCGGATGATATGCCAGAAGATATTTTACGAAATACGGATAAATCAAAATCAATTCCACCGCTTTATGGTGCCTTGATTAAGAACGAACAAGATGTGCAATTGCTTGAGCGTCTAGCATTTATGTCACGTCGTTAATTGATATCAATTCTTTAAAAGATTTAAAAGCCGGTTATCCGGCTTTTATTTTGAGTATTAAAAAATATAAGGGTGAATTATGCAGACAAGCGCATACGTATCACGTGTACATTTAGCTGTACCTAAGAGATTAAAGCCAACTGTGCTTTTGTTGGCTGCGAGCTTTTATCTCCCTGTTTTTAGTTATGCAATGGATGATGCTCAGTTTGAACAGCAGCATCAACAGCTACTCCAGGATGCGTATTGGGCGCAAGTTGCAGAACATCAACTTAAAGAACTCATTGATCAATCAGATCATCTCGCAGCTCAAACGGCCATTCAACAAAAGACCTGTGCTGCAACTGTACTTGAGCTGAAATACTATGATTTTGTGATCTTGAACCTAAGCGATTTTAACCGCTATAAAAACAATCAAGGTTTTCATAAAATCGTAACCATTGAAAAGTTACAGCAAGATCGTCTTGATGTTCAGCACAAATATGAAACTCTTAAACAATCGCTTAATAATAGAAATGCGACTTGCGAATAAATCATACCGTATGTGTTTCTTTGGGTAGTAGGGCAACGTATATGAACACGCAGTAAAAGCTTTTGGCTTTACTTGTAGGGATCAATTTTTCATAATGGAGGATGTAAGGCAAGACTCAGTTGCAGATGAAATAACAAGATCACATGCATTCACACTGGATTTGACCTCCTGATATTTAATTTTTATTGGATTTTATTCGCCTATGTTTGTGCGATTGTTTTATACCCTTCGAAAATACGGTGTTCCTGTTTCAACTCGTGAATTGATTGACTTGAACCAAGCAGTGGCAGCAGGGCTGGTCTTTGCAGATCAAAATGAATTTTATCAGCTTGCAAAAACCGTCATGGTCAAAGATGAGCGTTACTTTGATAAGTTCGACCGTGCAATGAAAGATTATTTTGACGGTATTGCTACCTTTGATTTAGATGAGCTATTAAATCATGTGCATAAACTGCCAAAAGATTGGTTTGACCTTGAGCTCATCGAAAAACATCTAACACCTGAACAACGAGAAGAATTAAAAAAAGCCGGATCATTAGAAGAACTGATGAAAATGCTTGAAGAGCGTTTGCGCGAGCAGCATAAAAAGCATCAAGGTGGTAATCGGATGATCGGTACGGGCGGTACCTCGCCCTTTGGTGCCTATGGTGACCATCCTGAAGGTGTACGTATCGGTGGGCCTGGTCGTAAACGATCTGCGGTGAAAGTGTGGGAACAACGACAATACCGAAACCTAGATGATGAGCAGATTCTTGGCAGTCGTCAGATGCAGATGGCATTGCGTCGTTTGCGTAAATTTGCTCGCCAAGGTGCAGCAGAAGAGCTAGATATTGACGGAACCATTCGTGAAACGGCCAAACAAGGTATTTTGGATGTGCAGTTGGTTCCTGAACGACGTAACCGCATTAAAGTCTTGATGCTTTTTGATGTTGGGGGCTCGATGGATTCACATATTGCCCAATGTGAGAAGCTATTTTCCGCTGCAAAAACTGAATTTAAAACCTTAGAGTATTTCTATTTCCATAACTGTTTATATGACTATGTGTGGAAAGATAATATTCGCCGTTCAAGCACGCGTATGAATACATGGGATCTATTCAATACCTATGGGCGAGATTACCGTGTCATCGTGGTCGGTGATGCGAGTATGGCACCTTATGAATTGAACTCTGTAGGTGGTTCTGTGGAGTATATGAATGATGAAGCGGGTCAGGTGTGGTTACAGCGCTTACGCAATCACTTTGATAAAACAGCATGGTTAAACCCCGAAGAAGAAAGTTATTGGCATTACACCCAAACCATAGCTGCGATTAAACAAATCTTTGAAGATCATATGTTCCCAATGACCCTAAAAGGCGTGGAAGATATGACGAAATATTTAGCGCGCTAAAGCGTTAAAAACGATACTTTTTCTTATCAATGATGTTTATATTACTTACTCCAATTTTGCATTGTTTCTTATTTTCAAAATTGGATAGTATTTAAAAGTCTTTGTTCTGCATACAACATGAAGGAAATATGATGGATCATCAAATTAATGGTATCGCATTACCTAATGAAGAAGGTTTCTTCGGTAAATACGGTGGGCAGTTCATTCCACCAGATTTAAAACAGGCAATGGATGACATTAATATTGCTTATGAGCAAATTCGTCATACAGAAGAATTTCAAAATGAATTGAAAGAGTTGTTTGCACACTATGTTGGACGTCCAAGCCCATTGTTTTATGCGAAGCGCTTGTCAGACAAATTAGGTGGGGCACAAATCTACCTCAAGCGTGAAGACCTTAACCATACTGGCGCACATAAAATTAATCACTGCCTTGGCGAAGCTTTGTTAGCAAAATACATGGGTAAAACCAAAGTGATTGCAGAAACTGGTGCAGGTCAGCATGGTGTAGCTTTGGCAACGGCTTGTGCCTTGGTGGGTATTCCATGTGAAATTCACATGGGGCAAGTGGATATTGAAAAAGAACATCCAAACGTGGTGAAAATGAAGATTTTAGGTGCCAACCTTATCTCTGTTACACGTGGTACAGCTACGCTCAAAGATGCAGTAGATAGCGCTTTTGAAGAATATTTAAAAGATCCAACCAATTTTATTTATGCGATTGGTTCAGTGGTTGGCCCACATCCATTCCCTAAAATGGTTCGTGACTTCCAGTCAATTATTGGAGATGAAATTAAAGTTCAAGCCAATGATCGATTTGGTGCAAATCCTGACTATGTAGTTGCATGTGTGGGTGGTGGTTCAAATGCCGTTGGTGCATTTACAGCATTCCTCAATGATACAGATGTAAAACTTGTGGGTGTGGAGCCTGCAGGCCATGGTTTAGATACCAATATGCATTCTGCAACATTGACGCTGGGTAAGCCAAGTCAAATTCATGGCATGGCATGTTATGTCCTTGAAGATGAGCAGGGTGAACCGTTGCCAGTGCATTCAATTGCATCAGGTTTGGACTATCCAGGGGTGGGGCCACAACATAGTTTGTTAAAAGACCTAGGTCGTGTTGAATATACAACAGCGACAGACCAAGAATGTTTAGATGCATTCATGACGCTTTCACGTGTGGAAGGTATTGTGCCTGCACTAGAAAGTTCACATGCGGTTGCATGGGCAATTCGTGAAGCATCAAAACTTGCCAAAGATGTGAAGATTGTTGTTAACGTTTCAGGCCGGGGCGATAAAGACTCAGACTATGTGGCTGAAAAATTAGGTTTAAATTAATTACTGCCATTAAAAAAGACTAAGTTGCTCATCATCTGTTGATGGTGCAAAAATCTTTTGCAGTTGTATCTGTTGATGGTGCAAAAATCTTTTGCAGTTGTATAGCCCGATCTATATTCGAAGTATCCCAGTTTTTAACTGGGATATTTTTTTTGACATAATTTTTATATATAGTGTGGTTAACGCTTGATGTAATTGGAATTAACTCAGGATGTAGCGCATAAATAATTGCCTTTGCATCTAAAATTTCAGCGACAGCAGAAGCAATCTCTAAATTGATCGTACATCGGTGGTATTGCAGCAGTTCATCGTCTTTCATCGATAACATTAAGCGTTCTAATTCTAAAATGATGGCATCTAGTTGGTCTAATTTATCTAAAGCGGGTTTAAGCATAAGAAAGGAAATTGAGAAAAGTAATTAATTTGTAATGTGTATGTCATTACAAATTTTGAATTATATTAAATTATTGATTTTTAGAATTCCCCCTTAAAGCTTATCAAGGGGGATTTTTGAGTTTAGCCAGAAATATATTGTTGAAGTTGTTCGATCAGTTTGCGTTGATCATCCATTGCTGCTTTTACAAGGTCGCCGATGGAGATTAAGCCAGTTAATTTCTGTTCCTCAACGACAGGTAAATGACGTAAATGGCGATCTGTCATGAGTTCTAAACATTCTTCGACAGTCGCTGCACTTGTCACGGTGATGACACTACCCGTCATAATTTCGCTGACAGAGGTATCGAAAGATGTTCTTTCCATCAGGGCGATTTTACGTGTGTAATCACGCTCAGACAAAATACCAACGACTGTGCCTTCATGGGTCACAACGAGGGCACCAATGCCTTTTTGTGCCATCAGGGAAATGGCTTCGAGTACAGTCGCATCTGGAGTGATGGTGTAGATTTCTTGATAAGCTTTGTCTTTAAGTACTTGGGCAACTGTAGTCATATTTTCATTCCTTTATAGTAGTTTTTGTTTAATTTAAATTAGCGCGAAATTTGAAAAAAGCAAATACTTTTCAGTGCATGTTGGGGTCAAACATGCACTGAGGGTTTTATGCCATTTGAATCTTATCTTGGTTAAAAAAGAATAAACGCATTTGCGAGGTTGTGAGCTTGAGACGGATGTGACTTGAGCTATGCAACGCAGGGATGACTTTAAGGCGTGTTAATGTCGGTAATAGCGATGCCTCAAAATCTTGTGGTGTAATGCGTCGTGGAGTGTAGTTGGGCCAATGCTTTTTGGCATATTTATGCGCTTGAATGCCATTTAACCAAAACGGGAAGATAATATGATCTTGATCGCTGGTCATTGCCCAACCTTGTTGGTGGTAGAGACCCCAAAGGACTCCACAGTACATCATGGTTTTTAAAATACTAATTTTGAAAAATAAATCTTTTGGAATAGGTTTATATTGCTTTAATTTAGACATCATATGCAGCGTGTTGTTGATGTTGCTCCTATTGTAGGAAATTCTTATGAAAAAGCTGTGTAAGCTTTGAACTTGATTGTAAGAATTTATGTAGTTAAAAGTTGAAGGGTGTAAAAAACGCCACCTTAGTGACGTTTTGTTATGCTTGCAAGGTGGCCATGTTCTGCCAATATTGCGCTTTGAGTGAGTCACGTTCTACGCGGAAGCCTTGATAATAAAGTTCAGCCAAAAATAACGCTGCTTTACCATGTCCAGCACGAGCTGCATCTTCCAATTCATGAACTGCATCGCTGAAGTTCATTTGAGATTGAATTGTGTTTACCGCATTTGCGTATACATGTTCGAGTTCATGTTGAGAGAATTGTTGAATCATATTTAACTCCTTATTCTAATTATGATCATTAAGGGCCCATTCTTTAGCCCTATTAACTAATTTAACTAAGTATTATTAAACTAATATTACAATTATCTTGAATTGTCAACTATTCACGTAAATATTTCTAATTTGCTATAGTTTACATGATTAAACAATGGACAATTGTTTTCGTGAGTAAAATACTATCATAAGAAGTTGTAGATAATAAGGAGAAGTAAATGACAAGAGTTTTAGACGGTTTAACTTTAGATTATCCTCCGACATTAGCGCAAATTGTGGAGTTGGCACATCTACATCGTCGCAATCTTGATGAAGCAATTTTTCATCAAGAAATTCATTTAGGGGATTTTGGTTTGGCACAGCGCAAACGTGTATATGATTTCACACGGGATTTAGATAAGGCACAGCGCTTAGAATTTTACAATGCATATAATGGCGAATTACTCAAAATCGCCGATGATGATGATTTACATCCTGCGCATGCAGAAGGTGGAATGAGTATTTTTGCAGTATTTATCGTTTTGGCGATTATTGCATTAATTCTTTATTTTGCGGTGATACGTACCATTATTCATTAAATTGTTTAGCTAACTCACAGACTGAAACAGTGAACTGATGCAGTTTTAAGCGCTGTGACTTGAACTTCTTGAACGTCAGCCATACACTACTTTGAACCTGAGGTAGTGTATGACTATTGATTTAGAAAAAATTATTCAATTCAAATCTAAAATACAGCTAGAGCAAATTTATAATATCTTTGTTTCAGTCATGATCGTGGTGATTTTGGTATTGGCTGTGATTGCCTTATATCGTCCTATTTCTGTACAGCAATACCAAAACGTGTCACGACTTGCGTTGCAGCAAAGTTATCCTGAAACACAGGAAATGGCGATGCTGCTGAGACAGCAAGATCGCATTCGTGTGGGTGCTTATCTTAAATTGATGCATGCTTATCAGATGGAGTCTGTGCGAGCACATCAACTTCCGGCTTTGGCAGAGGAACAGCTTTAGTTGCAGGGATTATCTTGGTTGGAGCTGCTTGTACATTCTTCTCCAATATCTGCTGTACTTCATTTTTATCTAAAGTTTTGCTCACTACAATCACAGTCATATTTTCAGGGTGCATGTAAGTACGAACCGCATTTTGTACATCAGCTACAGTTATTTTTTCCAATAATTTAGGGTACTGTGTCAAATAATCTGGGTCTTGTTGATAAAAGCCCAATAGACCAAGCTGTGCATTGATCGTTGCATTGCTGCTGTAATTATTTGGAAAAGCACGCAGCATGCCTGCTTTGGTTTCTTCCATTTGTTTTTGATCAATAGGCATTTTGACAAAATCATTTAAAGCATTATGCGCAACTCGAATACTATCTATCAGCTGATCTTGACGTGTTCCATAGCTAAAGCTAAAAATACCGGGTGCTTGGCTAAAGCTAAATGCACTATAGGCACCATAAGTATAGCCACGTTTAACGCGAAGCTCTTGCATGAGGATCGAGTTAAAACCTCCACCACCAAACATTCGATTGGCTACTTCTAGGGCTAATCGATCTTTGTTATCACGTGTCGTTCCTAAATGTCCAAACATGATGTTGGCTTGGGTGGAATTGTAGGGAAGATGGATGATATCAAAGCCTTTTTTTTCTTCTGGTTGTGCAAGTACCTTAGCTTTTTCACCTTGGTTTAAGTTTCCGGAAATACGTTCTGCAAGGTTTTGTGCTTCTTTTTTGCTGAGTTTGCCTGTAATGGCAATATTCATGTTTTGAGCAACTAAAAATTGATTACGAAACTTCTTTAAAATGTCAGGGGTGATTTTTTTGATACTGCCATTGGTTCCAGTAATCGGTTCTGCATATGGGTGTGTGCCGTATACAGCCCGATAGAAACGAATATTCATTAAGCGACTTGGGCTTTCTTGGAGTTGTTTCTGACCAGCTTGGTTATTGCTGAGTGCTAAGTTGAGACTGGAGTTTTTAAAAGTCGCATTTTTAATCACATCCATCATCATACTTAAAGCAGGTTCTAATTTTTTAGGGTCTGACAATACGCGTAGCCGAACGACAAACATATCTCGATGTGCTTGTACGCTAAATTGAGCACCTGTTTGGTCAAAAACCGAGGCAATTTGCGTTGCATTGTATTTTTCTGTGCCTTCATCGATTAAACGTGCAGCCATGTTGGCAACACCATACAAGCCTTTTCCGACTTCTTCATCACGAGCAGAACCTGCATTAAAGGTCAGTTGAATATCCACCATAGGTAGATCTTGTGATTCAACAAACAGGCTATTTACGCCATTTCGGTTTTTCAGCACTTGAACAAGCGGAGCACGGTAGTCTTTATCAATCTGTAAATTCTTTAAACTTTGCAGCATGGGGATAGATTGTAATTGGCTCGGATTATCGTTGAGGTCGGGAACATTTTCCTTATAAGTTTCTGCATGAAGGATTGAGCCAAACGCAGTGAGTAAGCTTAGAGATAAAATTTTCGTAATAGTCATCACTAATCCTTACAAGACGCTTTCAGTGTTTTGGGTTGAGCTGATTTGTTCCTCTGGAATAACAACTTCCGTTTGAGCGGATTTTACTGTTTGATCTGTTTTATTTGAGGTTGTTGGAACCTCCGTCTGTTCTGGAAGTAGATACATGGTGCTTAAATTTTCTCGGACAAAATACGCATTTGCGACACGTTGAATATCCTGTGCGCTGACGTTTTCATATAGTTTTGGTAATTCGTCCATTAGCCTGAAACTGAGTCCATTGACTTCTAAGTTGCCGATTGTCTTGGCTTGGCTGCTGATGTCATCTTGGTTATAGATTAAATTGGAGACAAAACGTGTGGTGATACGTTCAACTTCAGGTGTTTTGACTAATTCTGTTTTTAAAGTGTCGATTTCATCTTGTATCGCTTTTTGCGCTTGTTCCATTTTGACGCCATCGGCAGGGAGTGCTGAAATGGTAAACAAACTGTCTCCACGATTGTATGGATCATAAGAAACACTTACAGCAGTAAGTAATTTTCTATCGCGTACCAGTTTGTCTTGTAGGCGCGATGAGATGCCGCTGTCTAAAATATTGCGAATAATATTGAGAGCATAAGCATCTTGTGGGTTTTTTGCGGTAGCCAGTGAGCGTACATTCCACGCCATATACAAATTGGGCACTTGTACGGGTAAATTTAGTTCCATATGACGATAGCCCACACGCTCGAATTCCCTCACATCGTTACGATCAGGTGTTTTACGTGATGGAATATCACCAAAGTATTTTTGAACTTGACGAATGGCTGCTTCGGCATCGACATCACCGACAATCACCAAAATGGCGTTGTTTGGGGTATACCAATCTTTATACCATTGTTTTAAATCTGCTAATTTGATGTTTTGCAGATTTTTCATATGTCCAATGACGGGTTGACGATAGTGACTGGTTGGATAAGAAATCCATTTGAAACGTTCATAAGCCAAAGAACGAGGGTTGTCATCTGTACGCTGTCTGCGTTCTTCCATAACCACTTTAATTTCAGGCTCGAAATCTTGTTGTTGCAATCGTAAATTACTCATACGATCCGCTTCGAGCTCCAGCGCCATAGGGAAGTAGGCTTTAGGATACAACTGATAATAATTCGTGTAATTGGTAAAGGTTGCAGCGTTGATGCTGCCGCCATAGATACGGCTGAGACGTGTAAATTCATCATTAGGAACTTTGGTGGTTCCTTTAAACATCATATGTTCGAGCGCGTGGGAGATCCCTAATAGATTGCCCGACTCATCACTACTACCCACACGGTACCAAATATGGGTCATTACCATCGGCGCACGGTGGTCTTCACGGATAATGACCTTTAAACCATTTTTAAGGGTGGTTTCAAAGGTGCTACGTGTTAATTGGGTACGTGTGTCTGCATGTAGATTGGGTGCAGACCAAAGGCAACTGCTGATGACACAGATAGGAAGCGCAGAGCGAAATAAAGTTTTAAAAAAATAAGGAGAAAATCTGTTTTTATGGGACACAAAGGAATCCATTAAAATGCATTTTATAGCTATCTAGTTTTCCTAAAGTTAATTTTGATTGCAAGTTCAACATGTTGTTTTTTAGTGTGCTTCGCTCTGACGGGCGTGTATCGACTCAATTTAAGATAACTTATGATAGAATCGGTTTTTTAACGCAGTGCTTTTCAAGGATTCGGCATGCAACAGCAATCTCATGGGCAGAATAAATTTTTGATTGATGCTGATATCGGTGATGACGATGTCACGCTACCGAGTTTACCTGCGGTAAATGTGCCGATTATCGAGACACCGAAAGTACAGCAAGAAGTTGCTGCACCATTACAAGAAACAGAGTCAGAAACTGAAGACTCGAAGGTGAAAGGCGGCTTCTTTAGTCGTATGAAAGAAGGTCTAGCAAAGTCACGTAAGAACTTGGCAGACGGCATGGTGAATATCCTGATCGGTGGAAAGGAAATTGACGATGAACTTTTAGAGGAAGTTGAAGAGCAACTTTTGGTTGCTGACATTGGTGTCGATGCAACCAAAACGATTATTGCGAACTTAACTGAACGTACTGAACGTGGCGATTTAATTTACTCACACTCTTTGTATAAAGCGCTTCAAGAAGAACTTGTGACATTACTTGCACCACGTGTTAAACCGCTACATATTGACAGCAATAAAAATCCGTATGTGATTTTGGTTGTTGGTGTGAATGGTGTGGGTAAAACCACCACAATTGGTAAATTGGCGAAACGCCTACAAGGTGAAGGTAAAAAAGTAATGTTGGCTGCTGGTGATACATTCCGTGCAGCAGCGACAGAACAATTACAAATTTGGGGCGAACGCAATAATATTGCCGTTGTGGCGCAAGGTCATGGTGCAGATTCTGCTTCTGTTATTTTTGATGCATTTGAAAGTGCTCGTGCAAAAGGCGTAGATGTGCTGATTGCAGACACTGCAGGTCGTTTACATAACAAAGGACACCTCATGCAAGAGTTGTCTAAAGTAAAACGTGTAATGCAAAAAATTGACGCTACAGCTCCTCATGAAGTGATGTTAGTGGTAGATGCAGGTACAGGTCAAAATGCCATTAACCAAGTTGAAATGTTTGATGAGGCAGTAGGGCTTACAGGTCTAACCATTACTAAACTGGATGGTACTGCGAAAGGTGGTGTGTTATTTAATATTGCAAGCCGTACCCATGTGCCAATTCGTTTTATTGGTGTAGGTGAGAAAATTGATGACTTACGTCCATTCTCAGCAAAATCATTTGTCGCAGCATTATTTGAAACTGATAAATAAAATGCGTTAAATGTCACATAAACTCCGCAAAATGCGGAGTTTTTTGTTTTTGAGCTTACTGATTGATTTAAAAAGCAACATGTGAATAAATCATAGTCAAAATTCAGCCTGATATACCCTTAGAATAAGTAAGGAATTATTGTTATATATAAAAATTGCTTTGGGGTGTTTAGGGTGGCGTTACTCGATAAAATTGGTCATGTATTGACTGCGGATATCACTAAAGATTTTAAATTAAAAAAGAAAACTACCGAACATGAAGTAGAAGCGTCATTTGTCGACCAACTAAAGAAACGTCGTAGTATCTACGAGCTTGGAAAGAAGGTGCATTACAGTCAGGCTTATTTGGCGGAACTGATTCAAGAATCCGTAAGAAGCTGTCCATCTGCATATAATTCGCAAAGCACACGTATTGTGGTTTTATTTGGTGAATCTCATCAAAAATTTTGGGAGATTGTAAAAGACGTACAACGCAAGAATGTTGCGAGTTATATTTTTGAAGGTGTGGCGCTCAAAATAGATCAATGTGCAGCTGGCCAGGGAACTGTGCTTTTCTATGAAGATCAAGCTGTGATTCAACAATTACAAAAGAAAGTGCCATTAAGTGCAGAAGATTTTCCAGTGTGGTCGGAGCAAACGTCTGGCATGGCCCAATTCGCAGTATGGACTTCGATCGCAGATGCAGGTCTAGGCGCATGTTTACAGCACTATAATCCACACATTGATTATGCTGTTGCCGAACACTTTGATATTTCAAAACAATGGCTGCTACGTGCGCAGTTGGTCTTTGGTTCAATTGAAGGCCAAGCGCCTGAACGCTTAGAACCAGAAGATCAAGATCAGTTTAGAATTTATGAGTAATTTCTATGTGCTGTAAGTTGCTTTGATTTCTGCCGTACTAAAGACAGTGAAACCAAAATCTGAATGTAAGTGGGTTGTAGGTATTTAGATGCTTGCAACTGATTGTTCTAGAAATAAGACACAATGTTGTAAATATAGTCATGCAACGGTTAAAAACTTCACCTATTATAAATCTCAATTTAGTAAGCTAATTGAAAATAAAAAGAGGTCTTGTAATGTCATTCTTGAATCAAATCGAACAACGTCGCACAATCTATTCTATTGGTAATAACGTTACTTTATCGCAAGATGAAATTGAGCAAACCATTAAAGATGCTGTACGTTTAAGTCCGTCATCATTTAACTCTCAAACGTCTCGTGTCGTTATTCTGTTTGGTGATGCACATCAAAAATTCTGGGATATCGTACGTGAAACTTTACGTAAAATTGTACCTACAGATGCATTTGAAGGAACCAATGGCAAGATTAATAGTTTTGCAGCAGGTTTTGGTACAGCATTATTTTATGAAGATCAGGCTGTAGTAAAAGCTCTCCAAGAACAATTTGCACTTTATGCAGATAATTTCCCAGTATGGTCTGAACACTCAACAGCGATTGCTCAATTTGCTACTTGGACGGCTTTGGCTGAAAAAAATATCGGTGCATCATTGCAACATTACAATCCAATTGTTGATGCTGAAACAGCTGCGGCATTTGATGTGCCAGATCAATGGAAACTACGTGCACAACTTGTTTTCGGTTCGATTGAAGCACCTGCAGGTGAAAAAACCTTTATTGCAGATGAAGAACGATTCAAAACATTCAAGTAATGATGTTGTGATGAATTAAAAAGGATGCTTTGAGCATCCTTTTTTTATATGCAAAATTCTTTAATGAATATCAAAATAATGTCTTGAAACAAAATATACAGTGATTGTTAGATGTCATAAGATTGTCACATATGCATTGCATAGTGCATTCGAAACTAAATAATTGATAAAGAGTGATAATGATGACTTTAAGATTAACTGTTGCTGCTGCAGCGCTGATGTTAAGTAGTGCCGGATTTGCAGCTGTAACTTTGACTGTTCCGGAAGAAATTAAAATAGTTGCAGTTAATGATCAAGAAGTTACTGGTGGTTTATTTCGATCTACGGAGAAGTATAAGCTAGATGCAGGTGAAAACCTATTAACGGTACGTTATAGTGAATTTTTTCAACATGCTGATAATTCTCACGATATTTTAAAGTCAGGTGTGGCCGCTATTCGTACTCCAGCACTGATTGATGGTCAAGAGTATCGTTTGGGTCTAGTCAATGCACCAAAAGATTTTGATGCTGCGCAAAAATATAAAGACCAACCGATATTTGGTTTGTATGACAGATCTAATCAATTACTTGTGCAGCAAGCTGGGGCGAAGAAAGAACAAAAATCGATTTTCTCCAATGGTGTTTTAGGTAATGCTGTAGATTTTACGAAGAAAGAAGCTGTACCAGAAAATCAACCGGCACCTGTTTATGCACAATCCTTAAATGTAAAACCAACAAACGTGGCAGCTCCTGTGGTCGCTCCAAAAAATATAGCTGTTCATCAAAATGGGGCAGATCAACAATTTATTCAGCTTTGGCAGAAGGCTAGTAAAGCTGAACGACAAAAATTTATGAGTTGGTTGGCTGAGCAAGCAAACTAAAGTCACTTTTGTAACTTCATTAGTTTTCTTAAAATCCGTGATATTCGAAAAGTCCGTTGAATTACGGGCTTTTTAGATTGAAGAATATAAAAATCACCAAGAATTATAAAATTCGTCTTTCATAAAGCAAAATATAAGGATATATTGATCTTTAAATAAGCAATAGATTGCTTTTAGTTTAAAAAATATACACTCAAGTAAAATATTATAGAAATTTCTATGATAGGGGCTTGTGTTTGTTTTGAAACTCTATAGAATACGCTGCATACCAACGCAGACAGCGATAAACGTAAGGTTTTTAGTTGTTTGATGTTGTTTTCTTATTTGCTGACGAAGTATTAAGAAAATCATTAAGAGATTATGAAGAACAACTTGTGTGGATTTTTACTGATTGATCGATCGAAATTATTTTCATTGATTGATGGTAGAAATTACTCGAAGTTTATTTGAGCAAATTTTTGTCAGTAATTGAT